>NZ_JAGPXJ010000199.1:0-1931 GCF_018070605.1 Streptomyces sp. B15 | reverse complement strand
GGAGCGTCGCCGGTGCGACTCCTCCCGCGAAGGAGACACCGGCAACGCAATTTCGGCGTCCCTCCCGCCCGGTGTTGCCGGTAACGCCGGTGCGGGCGGAGTGGCACCAACACTCGACCCGCAGGGTCGTCACCGGCCGGATTGGGGGCAGCAACAGGCAAGCGGATTGCACGTATGTCAATGGCTTGCCTGTTGCGGAAGGGGGGTTCTAGGGGGGCGAAGCCCACCTGGCGGGGGGCCGTCGGGGGGCAGAGCCCCCCGACACGACCCCTCGGCGGCAGCCGAAGAACCCAGGGGGCGTGCCCCCACAAGCGGCGGCGCACCCCGCGGAGCGAGGGCGTGCCCCCACAAAGCGGGCGCCCCGCCAGGGGTGGGTCAGACGGTGATGGTGACTTCGGCCAGCCCACCGTGCTGGGCAACCACGGTGCGGTCCGCGGTGCCGCCAGGCACCAGCGCTCGGACCGTCCAGGTCCCCTCGGCCGCGTAGAAGCGGAACTGGCCGGTGGCGGAGGTGGGCACCTCCGCGGTGAACTCGCCGGTGGCGTCCAGCAGCCGTACGTAGCCGGTGACGGGCTCGCCGTCACGGGTCACGTTGCCCTGGATGGTGGTCTCGCCCGGCTTGGCGGTGGAGGCGTCCGGCCCGCCTGTCTGTGCTCCGCACATGGTGTTCTCCCTGGGGTCGTGTCGGGTGGTCGTCAGTTGGAGCCCAGCTCGACGGGCACGCCGACGAGGGAGCCGTACTCGGTCCAGGAGCCGTCGTAGTTCTTGACGTTCTGCTGGCCCAGCAGCTCGTGCAGCACGAACCAGGTGTGCGCGGAGCGCTCACCGATGCGGCAGTAGGCGATGGTGTCCTTGTCGAGGTCGACGCCCTCGGCCTCGTAGAGCTCCTTGAGCTCGTCGTCCGACTTGAAGGTGCCGTCGTCGTTGGCCGACTTCGACCAGGGGATGTTGCGGGCGCTGGGCACGTGGCCCGGGCGCTGCGACTGCTCCTGCGGCAGGTGTGCGGGGGCGAGCAGCTTGCCGCTGAACTCGTCGGGGGAGCGCACGTCGACCAGGTTCTTGGTGCCGATGGCGTCGACGACCTCGTCGCGGAAGGCGCGGATGGAGGCGTCCTGCGGCTTGGCCTTGTACTCGGTGGTCGGGCGCTCGGGGACCTCGGCTACCAGGTCGCGGGAGTCCAGTTCCCACTTCTTGCGGCCGCCGTCGAGGAGCTTGACGTCCTGGTGGCCGTAGAGCTTGAAGTACCAGTACGCGTAGGAGGCGAACCAGTTGTTGTTGCCGCCGTAGAGCACGACGGTGTCGTCGTTGGCGATGCCCTTGGCGGACAGGAGCTTCTCGAAGCCTTCCTGGTCCACGAAGTCGCGGCGCACCGGGTCCTGGAGGTCCTGCTTCCAGTCGATGCGGATCGCGTTCTTGATGTGGTTCTTGTCGTAGGCCGAGGTGTCCTCGTCGACCTCGACGATCACTACCTTCGGGTCGTCGAGGTGGGCCTCGACCCAGTCGGCGTCGACCAGAACGTCGCTGCGGCTCATGCTGTTTCTCCTCGTGAGGTGGGTGGATGCGGCGGAGGGCGAACAGGGGTACGCGTACGGGGCGGCACCGGTGGCCGGGGCCGTCACGGGTCGGGCGCACAGCGTGCGGGTGCGCGGGGAGGTGTACGCGGGAACTGCTCTGCGGCGTGTGTGCGCTGCGGGTACGCCGGGGCGCCGGATGCGCTGGGCGCCGCGGCGTCGGCGGAACGCGCGGACGGTCAGCGGGTCAGCGGGAGCCGCGACAGAGCATGGCGGCGATGCGGCACAGGTCCACTGCCCGGCGCTTCGTGAGGTCCGCCTGTCGCTTCATGCGCTCGATCGTAAGGACGACGGCGGGGTCGTGTCACCGCCGATCCGCATGGTGAGATGCTTTTGTCCAGGATGCGGGAATGATCGCGG
>NZ_JAGPXJ010000198.1:0-2035 GCF_018070605.1 Streptomyces sp. B15 | reverse complement strand
GCGTCGGCGCATCGGCGACGACGAATCGGCCACGGCGAGTCGGCGAATCGGCCACGAAGTCGGGCCACTTAGGGCAAGCGCGACGCTCCCCTTGTCACCGGGTCATGGCACAATCCGTCAGAGACGAACCTTGAAACTAGGCGGTGAGTTCACCATGTTCCTGGCGGCTGACAAAGGCGATATCACCACCATCATCGGCGGCATCGCGCCGGACTGGGGCCCGTTCGGCTCCCTGGGCCAGGAGGCCCGGATCATGATCGAGGTCATCATGGCCGTGGCCATCCTGCTCTGCCTCGGCATCGCGATCTGGGGCGCGGCCAAACAGCGCATCGGCGCAACAGCCCTCCGCGACACCTTCAGCGCCGAGCAAGGCAAAGGGCTGATCGTCGCCGGACTGACCGGCGTGTTCATCATCGGCTCGCTCGGCACCCTGTTCACCATCGTCTACGGCATGGCGGTCTAGCGACCGTCCACGGCACGGCAATCACGCCGACCGGCCGCGGCAAGGCGCCGTTCGGACCGCCCCGCCACCGACACCCGGGTGCGCCCGCGCCCGCTCACCCAGGAGTTCCATGGACATCGTGAACCCCGCCCTCGACGACTATCTGCTGGCCCACTGCACGCCGGCCGACGAGATCCTCCGCGACCTCGTCGAGGAGACCCACGAGCGCGTGCCGGACTTCCCCACCATGCAGATCACGCACGACGAGGGCGAGTTCCTCACGATGCTGGTACGGCTGACAGGGGCCGAGACCGCGGTCGAGGTCGGCGTGTTCACCGGCTACTCCTCCGTCTGCATCGCACGCGGCCTGCCCGCCGACGGGCGGCTGATCGCCTGCGACGTCTCGGAGGAGTGGACGTCCATCGCCCGCCGCTACTGGCAGCGCGCCGGCCTCACCGACCGCATCGAACTGCACCTCGCGCCCGCCCTCGACACGCTGAGCGGGCTGCCGCAGGAGGAGTTCGTGGACTTCGCGTTCATCGACGCGGACAAGGTCGGCTACCCGGCGTACTACGAGGCGCTGGTACCCCGGCTGCGGCCCGGCGGGCTGATCGTGCTGGACAACGTGTTGCGCGCGGGCCGCGTCGTGGACCCGGCCGCGCAGGACGAGGCGGACGTCGCCATCCGCAAGATCAACGACACGATCACGGCGGACGCCCGCATGGAGTCCGTCATGCTGCCCCTGCGCGACGGCGTCACCCTGGCACGCAAGCGCGCCTAGCAGGCCACCGGGCGGGCCTGGTCGGACCGGGAGACCGGGACCGGCCGGAGCCGCGCCACCGGGCTCACGCCGCCGTGCCCCGCGCACTCACCCCTTGCTCTGGCCGAACGGATCGACCTCGGTCAGCAGCTTGTCGATC
Source organism: Streptomyces sp. B15 (assembly GCF_018070605.1). Classification (NCBI taxonomy): domain Bacteria; kingdom Bacillati; phylum Actinomycetota; class Actinomycetes; order Kitasatosporales; family Streptomycetaceae; genus Streptomyces; species Streptomyces sp. B15. Next base: position 673 of record NZ_JAGPXJ010000198.1, on the reverse strand, counting down.
CGTGCCTTGTCCACCCTGTTCGTCACCTCCGACACCTCCTGCCGGTCCCGTACGCACTTGGCCAGCGTGAACGCGGAGGACACCACGAAAACGAGCCCGAGCCCGAGATACCCGCGCTCCCACGGGCCTACCGGCAGCCGCACGATCCCGACGAGCAGCGCCACCAGCGACACCCCGAAAGCAATCGCCGACTGCACGAAGAACGCCGCGGTGGTGGGTCTCTGAACGGAAGGAGTCACATCAGTCATACCCCGCAGCGTGCCGCCCCGCGGCACCCCGCACATGGGTACAGGTACTCAAACCCCGCCCGGTCATCCGGAGCACCGGGGGCGCACCAGTGCGCGGAAGCCGCCCGCAACGTGCGCGCCCTCGCACCACGAGCGGCAAGGACACGGACGGCGCACCGGCGCGGTGTTCGAAATGCTGCCGTTCACCTGGCTTGCACACGGCACATGCGCGGTGTGACCCCGCTACCGTCATCTGAGGGGACAATGCACTGACGGCAGTTGAGCGACAGAGGTCGAGGGGGCCAGGCCGGCATGAACATCGGCGGCGGCGACGAGTACGACGCGCGTACTCGCACCAGCGAAGGCGTGCCCGGCGCCCGTGATGGCGCACGGACAACGACTCGAACACGCCTACCAGGCAGCGAAGGCGGCGCCAACCGCCCACC
>NZ_JAGPXJ010000197.1:0-2052 GCF_018070605.1 Streptomyces sp. B15 | reverse complement strand
TTCCTGCCCGGCCCTCCCGCGCACGCACATCTGGTGCGCACCCTCGTCATAGCCGTTCAGAGGGGCACCGGACGGTGCTGCGGGGGGCGACGGGGCTGGTTGCCCGGCTCTGCGCGGGAGACGGACGTCGGCGCGGTTCGTCGGCCGGATCGGCCGGCGCGCGCCGGTCGTCTCCCGGTACGGGCGGAGCGGGCATCCACGTCCCCGTCGGTCCAGGAGGCGGGCAGCTGGTCAGCTGCCGGTGCCCGCCAAGGGCGGGCCGATCTTCGGCACCGACGCCGTGCCGGTCACGGGAGACCGGCCAGCGGGTGCGGCGTTCGCCTGCGACGCGTCGCTGTTGTCGCCACCGCAGCCCGCCGGCGGCCTGCCGGCGGCCGGTGCCGCGGCGGTCGCCACGACGACCCGCGCGGGGCGCCCGGAGCGGCTCAGCGGCGGGAAGCGGCGGGCGCCCGCCCCGGCGGTCTCCTGTGCGCTCCGCCCAGTGGTCATGTCGTCGTCGCGTGTCATGGTTGCCGTCAACTCCCTGATCGGTGCCGCCCCCTCCGGCGGGCCGTACACGAAGTTCGATGGCGGGCCCGGCGACAAAGTTCACGGGAACCGGGATCTTTTTTCGCCGCGCTGCCCGGCCAGCACCTCGCGGGACAGCCCGCCGGGAGAGCTGACGCCTCGGCTCGGCCGTACGGCGGGCGGAGTCGGTGGCGCCCGGCGTGCTGCCCATAACTCCGCGCTATGGACCAAATGCTATTACCCGAATCGCTCGGATTCCGGAAACCTGGTACTTCCCTGGACGCCATGCGCGAGTTCTCGCGTTCTCGCGCTCTTCGGAAACGAGGAATCTTGCGAATCACCAGGTTACTCCCCACGCTCATAGCCGCATTGTTGGCCACCCTCACGTTCAGCACCGCGGCGGTGGCCGAGAACCGTTCCTCCGGTGCCGGTTCCGGTGCCGGTAGCGGTGGTGTCTCCCTCCGTGTCGCGACCGACACCCGCGCCTCCGGTGACGAACAGCGGCCGATCATCGGCGGCGGGTACGCCCAAAGCGGCCCCTGGGCCGCGCGGTTGTTCTCCGGCGGGAGACAGACGTGCAGCTCGACGATCATCGCCCCCACCTGGATCCTCACCGCCAGACACTGCGTCAGCGGCGGTCAGTTGTCGTTCCGCATCGGCAGCCTCGACCAGACGACCGGCGGCACCACCGCCAACGGCACGCAGGTCTACACCCATCCGTCGGCGGATCTGGCACTGGTCCGTCTCGACCGGTCCGTCTCGACGACCTACTCGCCGCTGGGCCGGCCCGGTTCGGTGTCCGTCGGCCAGACCGTGCAGGTCTACGGCTGGGGCGCCACCTCCCGCTGCGGCCAGGAGATCAACTGCCAGTCGCGCTACCTGAAGTACGCGAACGTCATCGTCAGCGGGGGCTGCCGGGATGCCTACAACGGCTCCGCCATCTGCGCCCGGCGCGGTGACGGCATCACCGCCGGCGGCGACTCCGGCGGCCCGATGATGGCCGGCGGCGTGCAGGTCGGCGTCGCTTCCACCAGCGACCGGCAGACCACCACGGCATACACGAACGTGACGCAGTACCGCTCCTGGATCCAGTCCGTCGCGGGCGTCTGAGCCGTAGGGTCCACCCCGGCCGGGACAGGACCACGCGACTTCCCCGGGCGGCCCGCGTGGCTGTCCACCACCCGCCCGTCCTGCCCCTCCTGTTCCTTCTGTTCCTTCTGCTCGTTCTGCTCGTTCTGCTCGTTCTGCTCGTCCCGCCCGCCCCGCAGCCGACTGCGGGGCGGGCGGACGCACGTCCGTACCCGGACGAGCGGAACGGGGCCGCACCGAACCAACGGCCTGCGGTCCGGCCACCGGCGGCATACCGTGGGAGGAAGCCACGCCGGTGTCGCCCCACCCGCGCGGAGCCGACACCGGGTTACGGGTCCTGCCGGTGCCGCTCAGCGCTGGGGACGGCGGCGACGCCGGGCGCGGACGGTGGAGGCGGGCCGGGCGCCGGTCGGCGCGAGAGCGTCGAGGATGCCCTGGTCCGCTTCGAGCACGACC
>NZ_JAGPXJ010000196.1:0-2060 GCF_018070605.1 Streptomyces sp. B15 | reverse complement strand
TCAGCGGCCAGGAAGTCCTGGAGGAGGGCCAGCAGTTGGTGCGCGGCAGTCCGTACCCGTGCGGGTACCGCGTCGACGGGTTCGGCGTCGGTCCCGGTCGGGCAGGGCGCGAGGATCAGGTCGGGGACGGCGGCTCCGTCCGCGACCGCCTCCCGTAGCGCGGCCAGATCCGGGTGCGCGGGGGCCTCGGCCGGGCCGTCGGCCAGGTCGCCGCCGAACACTTGCTGCCCGGCGTCGTGCGCGAGGACGGCGTACGTGGCGGCGTCCGGTCGCTGACCCTCCGCGAGCCGCAGCGGCTGCCAGTCGACGCGGTGCAGGGAGCGGGTCAGGGTGTCGTCGGCTGCCGCCCGGTCGGCGCGCCACCGCTCGGTGGGGATCCGACGCAGGCCGAGGGAGCGGATGGTGGCCACCGGGGTGCCCGCCGTGTCGGACAGGGTGAGTGCGATCTCGTCCTGTGCGCGCCGCTCGATGCGGACGCGCAGGCGCGTGTGCGGTCCGGCGGTGTGCAGGCGCACACCGCTGAAGGAGAAGGGGAGCCGCACGGTGCCGTCGGCCTCTGGATCGTTCCGGTACAGCTCGTCCACTGCGTGCAGTGCGCTGTCGAGGAGCGCCGGGTGCAGGGCGCAGCCGTCGGCGGCGTCGTGCTGGTCGGCGGGCAGGCGTACGTCCGCGAACAGGGTCTCGTCGTGCCGCCAGGCGGCGTGGACGCCCCGGAAGGCGGGGCCGTACCGATAACCCTGCTCGGCGAGTTCGGCGTACAGCTCGTCGGCGTCGATCGCCACGGCGTGCGCGGGCGGTTGCTCGAAACCCGCCGCGCCGGGGCCCCCAGAGCTGGAGCCGGAGCCGGGTTCGGCGAGGGTTCCGGCGGCGTGTCGGCGCCAGGCGCGGGCGGATGCTCCGTCTGCCTCGGGCGTGTGGCCCTCGTCGTCGTCGGCGTCGGCGTCGGCCTGTGCCGGGCGTGAGTAGACGGTGATCTGGCGGCGTCCGCTGCCGGTCCCGTCGGCCGGTGCGACGGCCACCTGGAGGTCCACTGCGCCGGTGGCGGGGAGCAGGAGCGGGGTCTCCAGCGTGAGGTCCTCGACCAGGGTGTGACCGGTGTGGGCTGCGGCCGTCAGGGCGAGTTCCAGGAAGGCCGTGCCGGGCAGCGGCACGCTGTCGGCGATGGCGTGGTCGGTGAGCCAGCCGTGCGTACGCGGGGAGATACGGCCGGTCAGCAGCAGCCCGCCGTCCGCCGCATCGAGGGCGGAGGGCAGCAGCGGATGCCCTGTCCCACGCAGTCCGGAGGCGCTACCGACGGCCGGGTCGGGCACGGGGCGCCAGTACCGGCTCCGCTGGAACCGGTACGTGGGCAGGGCGACGCGTCCGGCACCGGGCGGCAGCGCGGCGGAGAAGTCGGCCGTGCCGCCGTGCACATGCGTCGCGGCGAGCGCGTCGAGCAGGGTGTGCCGTTCGTCGTGGCCGGAGCGCAGCACCGCTGCGCAGGACGCGCGCGGCCCGCCCGGTTGTTCACCGTTCCCACCGTTCCCACCGCTCCCGCCGTTCCCGTCGGCCTCCTCCGCCAGGCACGCCTCGGTCATGGCGGTCAGGACGGGGGCCGGGCCCAGCTCCAGGAAGCGGGTGACGCCCTCGGCGCGCAGTGTGCGCACGCCGTCGAGGAACCGTACGGGCTGCCGCACGTGCCGCACCCAGTACTCGGGGTCGGCGAGCTCCTCGGGTTCGGCGACGCGTCCGGTGACGTCGGAGACGACGGGGATGCGCGGCGGCGCGTAGGAAAGGCCCTGGGCGACACGGCGGAACGCGTCCAGCATGGGATCGAGGCGGGGCGAGTGGAAGGCGTGGCTGACCCGCAGCCGCTTGGTCCTGTGCCCCGACTCGCGCAACGGCCCCGCGATGGCCTCGACGGCGTCCTCGTCACCGGAGACGACGACCGAGGAGGGGCCGTTGACGGCGGCGAGCGTGGCGCGGCCGTCGGAGCGCGCGAGCTGCGCGAGCACCTGCTCCTCGGGGGCCTCGACGGCGACCATCGCTCCGCCCGGCGGCAGCTCCTGCATCAGCCTGCC
>NZ_JAGPXJ010000195.1:0-2115 GCF_018070605.1 Streptomyces sp. B15 | reverse complement strand
GGCCAGATCCTCGACTTCATCGACAACGAACTGGGCGTGTGAAAGGCGGTGACCACCAACCGTGAATGAGGAGAAGCTGGTCGACTACCTCCGGCGTGTCGCCGCCGAGCTCCACGACACCCGCAGGCGTCTGCGGCAGGCGGAGGAGCGGCACCAGGAGCCGGTGGCCGTGGTGGACATGGCCTGCCGCTACCCGGGCGCGGTGCGCACGCCGGAGGAGCTGTGGGACCTGGTCGCCTCGGGGCGGGACGCCATGGGCGCCTTTCCCGAGGACCGCGGCTGGGACCTGGACCGGCTCTTCCACCCGGACCCGGACCACCCCGGCACCAGCTATGCACGCCGGGGCGGCTTCCTCTACGACGCGGCCGGGTTCGACCCGGAGTTCTTCGGCATCAGCCACCGCGAGGCCCTCGCCCTCGATCCGCAGCAACGCCTGCTGCTGGAGGTCGCCTGGGAGGCGCTGGAGCGCGCCGGGATCGACCCCGTATCGGTGAAGGGCACCCGCACGGGGGTCTACACGGGTGCGGCGCTGCCCGGCTTCGGCACCCCGCACATGGACAGCGCCGCCGAGGGCTACCTGGTCACCGGGAACGCGCCCAGCGTGCTGTCCGGACGGATCGCCTACACCCTCGGCCTGGAAGGGCCCGCCGTCACCGTCGACACCGCCTGCTCCTCCTCGCTGGTCGCCATCCACCTGGCCTGCCACGCCCTGCGCCAGGGCGAGTGCACGCTCGCGCTGGCAGGCGGCGTGACGGTGATGCCGCTGCCCAATGTGTTCACCGAGTTCTCCCGACAGCGCGGCCTGGCAGCCGACGGGCGGTGCAAGCCGTTCGGCGCCGACGCCGACGGCACCGCCTTCTCCGAAGGCGTCGGCCTGGTCCTGCTGGAGCGCCTGTCGGACGCGCGCCGCAACGGTCACCGCGTCCTCGCGGTCGTGCGCGGCTCCGCCGTCAACCAGGACGGCGCCAGCAACGGCCTCACCGCGCCCAACGGCCCCTCCCAGCAGCGGGTCATCCGACAGGCGCTGGAGAGCGCCCGTCTGACACCGGCGGAGATCGACGCCGTCGAGGCGCACGGCACGGGTACCCGCCTCGGTGACCCCATCGAGGCCGCGTCGCTGCTGGCGACGTACGGCCAGGACCGGCCCGCCGACCGGCCGCTGTGGCTGGGTTCCGTCAAGTCCAACATCGGGCACACCCAGGGCGCCGCGGGCGTCGCAGGAGTCATCAAGACCGTCATGGCCCTGCGGCACGGGATGCTGCCGCCGACCCGCAACGCCGACGAACCCACACCGCACGTCGACTGGGACTCGGGTGCCGTACGGCTGCTGGGGCAGGCCGTGCCCTGGCCGCGGGGGGAACGGGTGCGCCGGGCCGGCGTCTCCTCGTTCGGCATCTCCGGGACCAACGCGCACCTCATCCTGGAGCAGTCACCCGAGCCCGAACACTCCGCGCAGCAGGGTGAACGCGACTCGGAGGAGGACGAGTTCGCCGCGCCGGTCCCCTGGGTGCTGTCCGGCCGCAGCGGCGCCGCGCTCCGGGCACAGGCCGAGGCGCTCGCGGCACACCTGGCCACGCACCCGTCGCAGGCGTCGGCCGATGTCGCCTGGTCGCTGGCGAGAACCCGCGCGGTCTTCGAGCACCGTGCCGTGCTGCTCGGCGACAGCCGGCACCGGCTCACGGAAGCGCTCGACGCGCTCGCCGCGGGCCGGGACCACCCCGGGATCACCGTCGCCCCGGGCCCTGCCGCCTCCGGGGAGACCGCGTTCCTGTTCACCGGCCAGGGCAGCCAGCGCCCCGGCATGGGACGGCAGCTGTACGAGACCTACGACGTGTTCAGGCAGGCCTTCGACGAGACATGCGCAGTGCTGGACCCGCTGCTCGGCCGCTCACTGCGCGAACTGGTCCTCACCGACGACGGACGAGGCGAGCTGGATCGGACAGGCGTGACACAAGCCGCGCTGTTCGCACTGGAGGTCGCTCTCCACCGCCTCGTCGCATCCTTCGGGGTCGTGCCGGGCCGGCTGATCGGCCACTCCGTCGGGGAGATCGTCGCCGCCCACATCGCGGGCGTCCTGTCGCTGTCCGACGCCTGCACGCTCGTCGCAGCGCGTGG
>NZ_JAGPXJ010000194.1:0-2209 GCF_018070605.1 Streptomyces sp. B15 | reverse complement strand
GTGCAGGGTCTCGGCCACCTCGCGCTGGGCGTCGTCGCCGAGGGGCCCGCCCGCGCGTCCCGCCAGCTCCCGGGCCTGGCGGGCGAGCGCCGCGGTGATCTGGCGCTGCCGGGCGGACAGCTCACGAAGCTGTCCGCCGTCCAGGTCCCGGTGGGCGCCCCGCATCGCCTCGCCGAGTTCCAGCAGCAGCTGGGTCTCCTCGGGCTCCTCGCGTACGAGGAGATTGGCCGCCCATGCTGCCGCGGTCGGTCGGCGCAGCTTGCGGATGTGCTCGGCCAGCTCCCGGTCCCCCGCCTTCCTGGCCTGTTGTGCCCGTGCGTCGCGCGTGGCGGTGAATTCGCCGGGCGCGAGCCCGTACAGCTCGTCGGCGACAGCGTCCAGGTCCAACCGTCCTCCCACACCGCTCCGGTTTCTGCTCCAGGGCGGTACCCGCGGCCCCGTCCGGCTCAGCGGCACCCGGTGGAAAGCACTCGGCGGCGCCACCCGGTTGACCCGGATGCCGCCTTTTTTCGATGCCGGCGCAATGTCCGGGCGGCCGATCATCCGCTGTTCGCATTCCTGCTCTGTTCGCATTCCGCGGGGGCGGCAGGAGTCACATGTTTTTGGAGACAGTGTCTGGTGCGATGCGCCCCCTGCCCAGGTCATGCGCCCCCACGCTTCCGCTCCGCACACTCGGGGGGTTAACCGGCAGGTCCCTTGCTTTCCTTGCCTCCCGGCCCCTGAATTGATTTTCACTGAAGTCCGTCTCGCAGGCGGCCCTTCAGCGCAGTGCCTCCAAGGAACACAGAAAGCGAAGCGGAACTCACGGAAAGGCGGACATTCCGCGGAGTGCACGACCCGGCCGTGGCCAGGCCGGGAGCCTCCTGGGCACCAGGTGCCCCTGGTCGATGCACCGGACGGTCAGGGGCACCGTTCCGGAGCCCTCAGCCGACCCCACGGGCCACAGCGCGGTACTCCAGCGGGGTCCGGCCGTCCTCCGCGTGAACCCGCTGGTGTGCCGGGGCCCGGCGACCGGGGCCGGGTCAGCCGGGAGCCGGTGCCGTGGGCACTCCGATCTTCATGAGGAACTGCTCCAGATTGGTGCGCAGACGTTCGATCTTCTGCTCGATCGGCAGCGTCTCCGGGGAACGCCGGTCGCCGCTGCTGTGCTTCTTCCCCCGTATGTAGAGGGAGCAGTCGAGGTCCGCACACAGATAGGCCCCCACCGTGTTGCCCTGCCGTCCCGCCGGACCGACCCGGGGCGCGGCCAGCAGTGCGACGCCGGTGCCGGGATGGGACGTCAGGCACACGGAACAGACCGTCGTCTTGGTGAAGCTGCGCTGCACCCCCTGGGAGGACCGGAGCGTGACGCCGACGAGGCGGCCCCCGTACTCGGTGACGAGGTGGCCCCGGTCGCGGGCGCCCGGATCGCGCCAGCCGAAGAAGTCCAGATCGCCCCATGGGCGCTCGTCCAGATCCCGGGGGACGGCCATCCTCCGGGCCTCTCCTTTGGAGCAGTTGACGAAACAGGTGCGGATCATCCGATCGGTGAGCGGTTCCATGATCGGCGACGCTAGGAAACAGCCGTCCGTGCTGTCATCCGGATTTCCGCAGGTCGCCGCCGCGGATCCGGGCGGCGAAGGTGAGAGTGACGGGCGTCACAGCATGGAGCGGGGCCCGCGGTGAACTTTTCGCTCGGCGGGCGCATCCAATCTCCCGTAAAGCGAACAAGCGCCCTATTGGGAGGGGAAGACCCGATATGACTGAGCAGCACCGGAACACCGCCGCCGCACGGGGGCGCATGGTCAAGCGTGCCGGCGCCGCGGGTCTGGCCGTCGCCGCAGCAGCGGGGCTCGGGCTCGCTGCTGCCGGGGCGGCACAGGCGCTCGGCAGCCAGGCGGACGCCACTGCGGCGCCCACCTGCAAGACCTCGGACCTCACCGCCTCGTTCGGGGAGAAGCTCGGCGGCGGAATGAACCACGAGGGCGTCGTGCTCAAGCTGAAGAACACCAGCGGCCACACCTGCAACCTGCGCGGCTACCCGGGCCTGGGCCTGGAGGACTCCGGCCACCGGACGCTGGGCTCGTCCGTGCACTGGGGCGACACCTACTACGCGCAGGACCCCGGCAAGAAGACGCTGCCGCTCAAGAACGGCCGGAGCGCCGAGGCGGTCATCTCCTGGACGCACGCCAACACCGGCACTCCCGATGCCCGGCACGCCGGCTACCTC
>NZ_JAGPXJ010000193.1:0-2297 GCF_018070605.1 Streptomyces sp. B15 | reverse complement strand
GCGTGGCTCCTCGTACCCGTCGAAACGCCCGAGGGGCTGCCGGCTGCGGAGGCCGCACGTGCGACGACGCACCGGGTGCTGTCGCTGCTGCGGGAGTGGCCGGCGGCCGACCGCTCGCCGCGCACCCGGCTGGCCCTGCTCACCCGAGGTGCGGTGGCCGCGCTGCCCGACGAGGAGCCGGACCCCGCCTCGGCGGCGGTGTGGGGGCTGGTACGCAGTGCCCAGGCGGAGCATCCGGACACCTTCGCCCTGGTCGACCTCGGTGCCGAAGCCGACACGGCGAGGCTGGGCGCGGCGCTGGCAGCGGACGAGCCCCAAGTGGCACTCCGCGACGGCGCCCTGCTGGTTCCCCGAGTCGCCCGTCGGCGTGCCCAGGGTGCCGAGGCCGCGTTCGACCCGCGGACCACGGTGCTGGTCACCGGCGGCACCGGCGGCCTGGGCGCGCTGGTCGCCCGCCATCTGGCCACCGGGCACGGCGTACGGAACCTGCTGCTGGCCAGTCGTCGGGGGATGTCCGCTCAGGGAGCGCCGGCCCTTGTCGAGGAGCTGACCGGGCTCGGGGTGCACGTCCGGGTCGCCGAGTGCGACGTCTCCGACCGGGCAGCGGTGGCCGCGCTGCTCGCCTCGGTACCCGACGAGCACCCGCTGGGCGCGGTCGTCCACGCGGCCGGCGTCCTCGAGGACAGCCTGATCACCTCGCTGACCGACGACGCACTCGACCGGGTGCTGCGGGCCAAGGCCGACTCCGCCTGGCATCTGCACGAGCTGACAGCCGAACACCGGCTCGGGGCCTTCGTCCTGTTCTCCTCGCTGGCGGGCGTGCTCGGCGGCCCTGGACAGGGCAACTACGCCGCGGCCAACGCCTTCCTCGACGCGCTCGCCCAGGCCCGGCGGGCGACGGGGCGGCCCGCGACATCGATCGCCTGGGGGCTGTGGGAGCAGCCCGGCGACATGACCGGGCACCTCGACGAGAGCGACACCTCCCGCCTGGCCGACAGCGGAGTGATCGCCCTGTCCGCCGAGGAAGGGCTCCACCTGCTGGACGCGACCCTCGACTCTCCCGACCCCGTCGTGCTGGCCGCCCGCCTCGATCTGGCCGCGGTGCGCGCACAGGCCGCCGCCGGGATGGCCCCACCCGTGCTGCACGGCCTGGTGCCAACGGGGTCGGCCCAGCAGGCCGCCACCCCGGCGGCCACCGTCGAGACGCTGGCCGGGCTGTCCCCGAGCGACCGGGAGAACGAGGTGCTGCGCCTGGTGCGGGGCGAGGTCGCCGCAGTGCTGCGGTACCCGGGCGCGGACGCGGTACCACCCGACCGGCCCCTGAAGGACATCGGTCTGGACTCACTCGGTGCGGTGCAGCTGCGCAACCGCCTCAACACGATGGCGGGCCTGCACCTGCCGGCGACGGTGATCTTCGACCACCCCACGCCGCGGTCGGTGGCCTCGGTCGTACTGCGGGAGCTGTTCGGCTCCCTGACTACCGCCGCGCAGGACGGTACCGATCCGGACGGCCCCGAGGACGCCTTCGATCCGGCCGCCGGAGTCGATGACCTGGATGCCGAAGAACTCGTCCGACTGGCGCTGAGCGACAACCGAGACGACTCGTGAGATTGGACCCTCGATGGCTGTTGACAACGACGACGTCCTGACCGCGCTGCGCTCGGCGATGAAGGAGAACGCCCGGCTACGTCACCGGGAGGAGCGGAGCCGGGAGCCGATCGCGGTGGTGGGGATGGCCTGCCGCCTTCCGGGCGGGGTGAACTCGCCGGAGGAGTTGTGGCGGTTGGTGGCCGAGGGCCGGGATGCGATATCCGGCTTCCCCACCGACCGGGGCTGGGACATCGACGCGGTCTACCACCCGGACCCGAGCCATCCGGGGACGAGTTACGTGCGCTCGGGCGGCTTCCTGTCGACCGCGACGCAGTTCGATCCCCGCTTCTTCGGGATCAGCCGACGGGACGCGCTGGCGATGGATCCGCAGCAGCGGTTGCTGCTGGAGGGTGTGTGGGAGGCGTTCGAGAACGCCCACATCGACCCCGAGAGCATGCGCGGCAGCCGGACAGGCGTCTTCGCGGGCACCATGTTCCAGGACTACTCCCACCTCACGCGCGCCAACTCCGAGCAGGTCGCCGGACGCTGGGGGCTGGGGACCCTCGGCAGCTTCGTATCGGGTCGGGTGGCGTATACGTTCGGGTTCCAGGGGCCCGCGTTGACGGTGGACACCGCCTGCTCCTCCTCCCTGGTCGCCACCCACCTGGCCATCCAATCCCTACGCCAAGGCGAAAGCACCCTCGCCA
>NZ_JAGPXJ010000192.1:0-2414 GCF_018070605.1 Streptomyces sp. B15 | reverse complement strand
TCCGCTTCACCCTTTCGGCCCCCGGCCTTCGCCATGCGGGTGCCGGATGCCGGGCGGCGGGGCACGGTGGGAGCGTGACGGAATCGTCCCCGCCGATGCCGCTGGCTCAGTGGCGGCCCACCAAGGACACGCTGCACCGGTTCGCGCAGATCGTCGGCAAGATCCGCCTGGCAGCGAGCCCCGGCGCAACCACTGGTGGAACGTCCCCTTCCATGTGACCGGGCGCGACATCACCACGCGTCCGATGGGACAGGTAGACGGAGTTCGGATCTTCACCATCGACTTCGACTTCGTCGACCACCGGCTCGTCGTCGCGACACTGGACGGAGAGCAGCGGTCCATCCCGCTTCCGGGGCAGTCCGTCGCCTCGAGTTCCTCGTGGACGGGTTCACGACCCAAGATCGCCTGTCCCACCCTCGGACGCAAGGTCTTCGCGCACGAGTTTCCGCAGCGACGCGAGAGCGCTTGCCGGGAAGCCATGCTTCTTCAACAACGCCTCGGCCTTGGCGTTCTCCCCCGTCGACGAGGCCGCGGCGCCCTGTTCTCCGGGAAGGAGTCCCCAAGGCTGTGCGGCCCATGATCGATATTTCCGGAATCCTATGCTCGCCGAGGCCGTCGTTCAGGGGAATCCGGCAGATTGCGGAGGCAAGACCGGGCACCTCGTCGGCCGGGCGATCGTGCTCCTGCGGGCCGCCGCGACGGTCCTACCAGATCCGGCCCACCAGCGCGTGAATGAGGCCGCCACGCCCCGAGGGACCTCGCCCTGATCGCCGACGTCGAGTCCGAGGAAGCGCAACTCAAAAGCGCCCGCCGCCGCTACACCGCCTTCCTGTGGCATTACGTCGCCGACCTGCACAGGCAAGGCGCTGCCGCGCGGGACATCGCGCGCTGGACCGGCCTCCCCCACTGACATGCTCGAAGGCCGAACCAGCAGCGCCCCGGAGGGGGCTGGCTGGCACGCAGCGCATCAAGAACTCCGTACGTTCACCCGCACGCGGCCGGGCGCGTTCACGTGTACACCGACACTCAGGTGGCGTCCTTTTCATATACTTGGCGACACGTTTGGTGCGCGGCCCGTGGCCGCGGAAGGGGGGCACCGCTGTGATCGAGCTGTCCGAGATGATCCGGAACCTGCGCCGCGAACTGGAGACGGCCATCGCCGCCGCGCCGACGCAGGGACTGCAATTGGAAGTGGGCCCCGTCGAACTGGAGCTCTCGGTGGGCGTGCGGAAGGAGGCCGGAGCGAACGGTAAGGTCACCTTCTGGGTCGTCGAACTCGGGGGTGAGGGCCGGGCGGCCCACGAATCCACCCAGGTGGTGCGGCTGACCCTGCAGCCGAAGATGGTCGCCACCGGTCGGGCTCCACATGTCGCCGGACGGGGAAGGCCCGGGGAGTGAGTTCCGGACGGGTGCGGCCAGTGTCCAAGGCGTCGGCCCGAACGGAGTGTTCCGATAGCCCGCATCCCCACATGAGCCGCGTTGCTCTGATCACCGTTCCGGACCCGGACGGGGACCCGTTACCGTGGCGCGGCTCGGGCTACCGGATCAGCAGCGCGCATGTCCTGACCGCAGCGCATGTCCTGCGCGGGCTCGACACCGCCGAGGTGCGGTTCTACACCGCTCGCGGAGCGTGGCGCGACTACCCGGAGTGTGCCGTCGTATGGCAGGCCCCTGAGATCGATCTCGCCGTGGTGGAACTGGGAGAGGCCTACGAGGACCGGGTGCGCGACGATTGGCCCGCGCAGTGGCCGCAGCCAGTGCTGCAGCAGACCGTGGAACCGGTGTCGTTCACGCGTATGCCCGAGGATCCTGGAGAGGTGCCCTACCTGGCGATCGGCTTCCCGAGCTTCAAGTACCGTGGCGACGAGGCCCCGTACGACTCGGAGCAGGTCCGTGGCACCATCCCGGTGGGGGCGAACTTCCCCAGCGGGACGCTTGAGCTGAAGATGGACGCCCCGGCTGGAACATTGTCGGCTGAGGACACCCCGTGGGGCGGGCTGTCGGGCGCCGCGGTCTGCGCCGGGAACGCGATCATCGGCGTGGCTGTCCAGGACCCCTTGGACGAAGGCGGCTACCGGCTTTTAGCCGAATCGGTGGAGAGCTGGTACCGGATCGAGGCCGGACCGCTGGAGCGACTGCGAGCACTCACCGGTCTGCCGGCCCACCCCCAGGACCTCACCCCCGCCCAGGCATTACGCGACGGGCTGCCCCCCGACGGCCTGACCGGTACCGCCCCGGCACGCCCGCATGGTGTAGTGCCGCACCGCCAGGCGATGGCGGAACTGGCGGTCAGCGACCGGTACCTGGTCGACGCACAACTGCCCTTCCACGAACCGCCCGAGGCCTCGCCCTCCCACCCCGGCCGCATCCTTCGCCGGCTTGCCGACGACGCAGCCCGCGGTGTCCTGCTCACG
>NZ_JAGPXJ010000191.1:0-2818 GCF_018070605.1 Streptomyces sp. B15 | reverse complement strand
GACCGGGCCCACGACGGCGAGCCGCGCGACGTCGGCCACCTCGCGGGCCAGCACCGCGAACGGCTTGTCCCCGCGCGCCTTACGACGGCGCAGCAGCCGCACCGCTTCCTCGTTGCCCGCGTCGCACGCCAGGTGGTAGCCGCCCAGCCCCTTGACGGCGACCACCGCGCCGTCCCTCAGCAACTGCCGGGCCCCGGCCACCGGTTCGCCGGGCGCCTGCGTCCAGCCCGGCTCCGGCGCCGCGGGCACCAGCAGCCGGGCGCGGGGTCCGCACTCGTGGCAGGAGACGGGCTGGGCGTGGAAGCGCCGGTCGGCGGGGTCGTCGTACTCGCGGGCGCACCGCTCGCACATCACGAACCGGCGCATCGTGGTGTTGGCCCGGTCGTAGGGCAGGCCGGTGACGATGGTGAAACGCGGCCCGCAGTCGGTGCAGGTGACGAAGGGGTGCCGGTAGCGGCGGTCCGCCGGGTCGGTCAGCTCCCGCAGGCAGGCCTCGCAGGTGGCCGTGTCCGGTGCGACCAGGGTGCGCCGCGCCCCACCGGAGCGGGAGGCGACGATACGGAAGCCCGTGGCGCCCACCGGGGGCAGGGGCTGGTGCGTGACCGACTCGACGACGGCCAGCGGCGGGGCCTCGGCGCCGATCCGCGCCCGGAAGGCGGCGACCGCCTCCCAGGCGCCCTCCACCTCGGCCACCACCCCCTCGCCGGTGTTGGTGACATGGCCGGAGAGCCCCAGCCGGTCGGCGAGCGCGTACACGTACGGGCGGAACCCCACACCCTGCACCACGCCCCGGATCAGGACCCGGCTGCGCTCGGCCCGGGCGACGTCAGCCTTGGACATGAGCGTGGGGTTCGGCGGGTGCGTGCGGGGCGGTGTCCGCGTGGGGGCCGGTGTCCCCGTGGGCGTACGGACGGCCGTGCGGGTGCGCTTCGGTGTGCGGGCCGGCCGCTGCCCGACGGGCCATCACCGGACGGTGCACGGCGGTACCGTCGCCCGCCGCCAGCGCCCGCTCCAGCAGCACGCCGAGGTTCAGGCCACTGCGCACCGAGGTGTCGACGACCTCGACCCCCGGATTGACCTGCCGCACATTGGCGTGGAAGGCCTCCCGGTCGAAACCGGCCGCCTGTGCGAGGTCCTGTTTGGTGACGACGACCAACTGGGCCAGCCCGAACGCCGTGGGGTACTTCAACGGCTTGTCCTCGCCCTCGGTGACCGAGGCGAGGACCACACGCAGCGACTCACCGAGGTCGTAGGAGGCGGGGCAGACCAGATTGCCCACGTTCTCGACGAACAGCAGCCGGGTGTCGGCGGGCAGCCAGTCGGCCAGGTGCCCGGCGAGCATGTCCGCCTCCAGATGGCACAGCCCGTCCGTCAGCACCTGCTTGACCGGCACCCCGGAGCGCGCCAGCCGCCGCGCGTCGTTCTCGGTGGCCAGGTCGGCGGTCAGCGCCGCCGCCGGTACGCCGCGCTCCCGCGCCAGCCGCAACTCCGCCTCCAGCAGGGCCGTCTTGCCGCTGCCCGGACTGGAGAGCAGATTGACCACGGCGGTACCCCGCGCGGTCAGCTCGGCGCGCAGCCGCTCGGCGCGGCTGTCGTTCCGCGCCAGCACGGCCTGTTGCAGATCGGCGACACGGCACATGGCTTCACAGCTCCTCAAGGGCTAGGGCGCGCTGCGGGTTCTCGGCCCACCGCACGGTGGCGATCTGCAGCTCACGGCCGGATCGCAGCTCGGTACGGGAGTCGCCGCACTGCTCGCAGCACAGCCGCGGGGGCATACCCGTGGCCCACTCACGGGCGCAGGACGTGCACCGCGCACGCCCCGGCACCTGCTCGGTCACCAGCTCGGCACCGGCCAGTACGGTCCCTTCGCAGGCGAGACCGAACGAGAAGCGCAGCGCCTCGGGGACGACGCCGGCCAGCTCGCCCACCCGCAGGGTGACGGCCTCGACGCCCACGGCGTGGTGTGTCCGCGCCGCCTCCTCGACCTGGCAGACCACTGCCATGGCGATGGACATCTCGTGCATCGGTCACTTCCCCTGCGCGGTATGGACCAGGCTGCGGCTCGCACCATTACAGGGGCGCCGAGGGCCGCCCCTTCGCCGCCACGCCGCTGTCCCGGGCGGCCGTCCGCCGTTCGGCCGCCCCGTCCGGCGCGGCGTCGGCCGCCTCGTCGGGCGAGGGGTGCGCGGGGGCATCCGCCAGCAGCCGCAGCACCAACTCCACCGCCTCGTCCACGGCGGCGGCCACCGGCGGACTCAGCCCGATGCCCTCCGCCAGCTCAGCGGGCTCGCAGCCGACGACGAACACCCGCCCAGGGGTGCTTCCGCCCATGCCCTCGCGCAGTGTCTCCAGCAGGGCGAGCACGGCCTGTGGCGACATGTGGTGCCCGTCGACCACCGGCACCCCCTCCGGTGCCGCACGGTCCTGTTCGGACACCTCGATCAGCCGCACCGTGCCGGGGGCACCGCCGCGCTGCACGGCGTCCACCATGATCAGCGTCTCGCAGCCGTCCAGCACCTGATAGGCCAGATGGACGCCTCGTACACCGATGTCCAGGGCCTGGGCGTGCTCGGGCAGCGGGTGCCGCGCCAGCCGTTGTACGACCTCGACGCCGAAGCCGTCGTCGCCCAGGAAGATGTTGCCGATCCCGGCGACGAGGACGCGGCCGGCCGGCTCGGGGGAGGGGGAGGCGGTCATACGGACTCCGGGGTGGGGCGGGTGGGGCGGTCCGGTACGGCCTGCGGCGCCGTACCGGACCGCGCGGAACGGATGGAGTCGGTGAGGGTGCCGGTGAACTCCGTCAGCCGCAGGGCACCGT
>NZ_JAGPXJ010000190.1:0-3060 GCF_018070605.1 Streptomyces sp. B15 | reverse complement strand
ACGGCTGCGGCGCTGAGCCCTTCGTCGGTGCGGCCGGTGACCTCCCCGTCGGCGTTTCCCGCCACCTGGCCCGCCAGCCGCCCGGAGGAGCCGCCGACCGAACCGTAGATGCCGAGTACGGCGACGATGAGCGCGGCGGCGACGGTGAGCACGCCGAGCGAGAGTGCGGTGCGGGCCGGGTGGCGGCGCAGATAGCGCAGGTTGAACAGGCGCAGCCGGGCGGCGACGACCGCGGGGCCGGCCGGCTTGGGCTTCCGCTCGGCAGCGCTCACGGCCTCCGGCCCTCCCCGACGAACTTGGCCACGACATCCTCCGGGGTGCCGTCCGCGACGATGTCGCCGTCGGTCAGCAGCACGGCGCGGTCGCTGCGCAGCGCCGCGTCGACGCTGTGGGTGACCATCACCACGGAGCGTTCGGACCCGTCATGGGCGAGGGAGGCCAGCAGGTCGAGGAGTTCGTCGCCGGTCCGGGAGTCGAGGTTCCCGGTGGGTTCGTCGGCGAGCAGGACGCCGGGGTCCATGATGAGGGAGCGGGCGATGGCGACGCGCTGCATCTGGCCGCCGGACAGCTCGCCGGGGCGGTGGTCGGCACGGTCCGCGAGATTGACGCGATCCAGCAGCGCCAGCGCCTCGGCCCGTACCGACCCCAGCTTCTCGCCGTCCAGCAGCCGGGGCACGGCGACGTTCTCCCAGGCCGTCAGCGCGGGCAGCAGATTGAAGAACTGGAAGACGAATCCGAAGCGCCTGCGCCGCAGATCGGAGAGCGCGTCGTCGTCCAGGGTGGCTAAGTCGGTCCCGTCGAGGAGCACTCTGCCCTCGGAGGGGATGTCGAGCGCCCCCATGACGTGCAGCATGGTGCTCTTGCCCGAACCGCTCGGCCCGAGCACGGAGACGCACTGCCCGCCCCCGAGCGTCAGCGACACGCCGTTCAGAGCGCGTACGGGCTGCCGTCCACGTACGTAGTCGTGCACCACGCCGTCGAGCCGGAGTGTGGCCATGTACGGGGTCTCCCCTCTGCCGAGGCGGACCGCCACGTGCGGAACCTGGCGGCCTGGTTGCCGGGTCGGCTGTGCGTCCGTGCCGGGGACAGTCTCGCCGACAGGGAACCGGGAATCCAATGGATCATCAGGGACCGGCCACCTCCCGCCCCTTGGCCGCGTCGCGCAGGGCATGCCGGGAGATCTTGCCGGTGGAGGTGCGGGGCAGCGCGTCGACGAGGTGCAGCACCCGCGGCTGCTTGTAGCGGGCCAGCCGACCGCGCAGGTGGTGGCGCAACTCCTTGCGCAGCGCCGTCGGTTCGGCCTCCGCGTCGTCGTGCGGCCTGACGTAGGCGACGACCTCGGTGGTGGCATGTTCGCCCGGTAGGCCGATCACGGCGCACTCGGCGACCGCGGGATGCCGCAGCAGACAGTCCTCGACCTCGGTGGGTGCGACCTTGAGACCGCCGACCTTGAGGATGTCGTCGGAGCGTGCGACGAAGGTGAACACGCCGTCCCCGTCCCTGCTGAGCTGGTCGCCGGTGCGCACCCAGCCGCCCACCATGGTGGCGTGGGTGGCGGGCTGGTTGTTCCAGTAGCGGGCGGCATTGGCCTCGCCGCGCACCCACAACTGGCCGATCTCGCCAGGCCCCAGCACCTGACCGTCCTCGTCGCGCAGTTCGGCCTCGAAGCCGGGGACGACGGTACCGCAGCAGCCGGGCGGGGTGGCGCCCGGCTCACCGGCGATGAAGATGTGCAGGCACTCGGTGGAGCCGAGGCCGTTGACGATGTCGGCCCCGGTGGCCTCCCGCCACCGCTCGGCCAGCCGGGCGGGCAGCGGCTCCCCCGCCGAGACGTACCGCCGCACGCTCGTCAGATCGGCGTCCCCGCTGCGTTCGGCGACGGTCAGCATGGCGGAGTAGAGCGCGGGGACCGCGCACAGCACGGTGGGGCGGCAGCGGGCCACCAGGCGCAGTACGCGCGCCGCGTCGGCGGACTCGGGCATCAGCAGGGTGGCGGCACCCGCCGCGAGCGGGAACAGGAAGGAGTTGCCGAAGCCGTAGCCGAAGGAGAGCTTGGCCGCGGACAGACACACGTCGTCGCGGGTCAGCGCCAGGCGCTTGGGGAACGTGTCGAGCACCGCCAGCAGCCCCCGGTGCAGATGGACGACGCCGCGCGGGGTGCCGGTGCTGCCGGAGGTGTACTGGATGACGGCCATGTCGTCGACGCTGACGGGAGCGACGGCGCACTCGTCGGAGGCGGTGGCCAGCCGGTCGTCGAGCGTCGGCTCGGGGCCCTGGTGCTCCGTGGCGGCCGTCGCGACCCATACCTGCTCGGGCCAGGTGGCCTTGGCCAGTTCCCGGGCTCCGGGCGCGGCGCGTACGGCAGCGAGTTGCCCAGGGCCGACGACGGCGAGCCGGGGGCGGCAGTCGGCGAAGATCCGCGCGTAGTCGTCGGGGGTGAGCTGGGTGGCCAGTGGCACGGGTACGGCGCCCAGCCGCAGCAGCCCGAGGACACAGGCCAGTTGGTCCGGGCTGTCGGGCAGGGCGAGTGCGACGCGGGTTTCGTACCCGACACCCGCGGCGGCGAAGGCGTTCGCGGCACGGCAGGATCTGCGGTGCATCTCGCGGTAGGTGACACGCTCGGTCTCGGTGAGCGCGCAGAAGGCGTCGCCGTGGCCCGCTGCCAAGTGGTCGTCCAGGAAGCGGTGGACGCTGTTGCCGTCGGGCGGTGCGAGCGCTGCGCTGCCGTCGCTGGTTCCGGAGCCGGTCGTCATGCGGAGTGACCTCCCTGGTGGGACGGGCCGGTGGAGGGTGTGCCGGGGCCGGACGTGCCCAGGACGAGCGCTGTGGCGCAGCTGCCGGGTCCGGCGTGCTCCGTGGGGTCCGCGGAGTTCGTGGTGAGCACCAGCGCGGTGTCGTCGGGCAGCGTCCGGTGGTGCAGACCGAGCACGGTCAGCGCCGCTTGTACGGCGCCGGTGGCCCCGGCGCAGTCGCCGAAGGCGGCGTCGACGGCGGGCACGGGGTAGGCGGGGACGGTGGGTGTCGTGGGCGCGGTGGGCGTGGTGCGGGCCAGCCCCGCCT
>NZ_JAGPXJ010000019.1:0-97830 GCF_018070605.1 Streptomyces sp. B15 | reverse complement strand
ACCGGCCCGGCACCCGCGCCTGCCGCTGCGGCCGTCGCCACGCTGCCGACGATCCGGCGCTCGGGTCGCCGCTGGACCCTGAGCGGTACGACTACGAATCCGCGGTGCTCTGGAACGCCCACGCGGGCTCTCTGTGGCGCCGCTTCTCCATCCACCTCCGCCGAGAGATCGCACGCCGCGCCGGACTCACCCAACGGGAGCTCCCCGAACGCGCCCGCATCTCCTTCGCGAAGGTTGCCGAGTACCAGAAGCGCGGCGCGGTTCACTTCCATGCCGTCATCCGCCTCGACGGCCCAGCCGGCGGGGAGGCCCGACCCCCGCACTGGGCATCCGCCGAGCTGCTGGGCGACGCCATCCGCGCCGCCGCCTCCCGCGCCGTCGTGCCTGGCCCCGTTCTCGACGGCCGCACCCACACGTTCGCCTTCGGCAGCCAGCTCGACATCCGCACCATCCACGGCCCTGACCTCGACGGCGGCCAAGCACTCACCGACCGCGCCGTTGCCGCCTACATCGCCAAGTACGCCACCAAAGGCGCCGAGACGGCAACGGGCACCCTCGACCGCCGTCTGCGCTTCATCGCCGAGCTGGCCGCCCTCGACCTGCCCGCGCACGCCGGACGCCTCATCCGCACTGCCTGGGCCCTCGGCGCTCGCAAAGACCTCGCGCATCTCCGCCTGCGCGCCTGGGCCCACATGCTCGGCTTCCGGGGTCACTTCTCCACCAAAACCCGCCGCTACTCCACCACCCTCGGAGCGCTCCGCAATGCCCGCGCTGAGTGGCAACGCCTCCAAGCGGCCATCGCACGCGGAGACAACCCACACCCTGTGGACGACGCAGACGAGACGACAACCCTCGTCCTCGCCCACTGGGCCTACGCCGGAACCGGACTCACCCCAACCGAGGAATGGCTATCCGCCTCCCTCGCGGACACCCCCAACACCCACACCTCGGAAGGAGACGGCGCCCGATGACGGACCGGTACCTCAGCGTCGACCAGGTCGCCGAAGTCCTCGGCACCACACCCCGCTTCCCGCGCCGTCTCATCGCCGAGCGCCGGATCACCTTCGTCAAGGTCGGCCGGCACGTCCGCATCCCCGAAAGCGCACTGACCGCCTACATCGAGGCGCGCACAGTCCAGCCGCGCCACCGCACACGCTCCCGCTACGGGAGGGCTGCGTAATGGCGAAGAAGAAGCGGAGCTTCGGGCGTATCCGCAAGCTGCCCTCCGGCCGGTTTCAGGCGCGGTACCTCGGCCCGGACGGCATGGACCGCCCGGCTCCTGTCACCTTCGAGAGCAGACGGGACGCGGACGACTGGCTGGCCGAGCAGCAGACCGAGCTGCGGCGCGGTGAATGGCGGGACCCTGACGCGGGCGCGGTCAACTTCGAGGAGTACGCGCTTCAGTGGGTGGCGGAGCGCGGGCTGTCGGCGACCACGGATGAGCTGTACCGCCGCCTCCTGCGCCTGCACATCCTGCCGACCTTCGGAGAGGTGGACCTGGACAGCGTCACGCCTCCGCACGTCCGCACCTGGCGTACCGAACGGCTCAAGGAGACGGGGCCGACGACCGTTGCCAAGTCCTACCGTCTGCTGAAGTCCATCTTCGAGACGGCGGTGGATGACGAGCTGCTGCGTCGCAATCCCTGCCGTATCCGGGGAGCGGGCAAAGAGATGGCGGACGAGCGTCCCGTGGCGACGGTGGACCAGGTGGACGCCCTCGCTGACGCCGTGGGCCCCCGCTGGCGGCTGATGGTCTACATCCAGGCGTACGGGCCTGCCCGGCCGGAGGAACAAGCGGCGCTGCGGCGGCCGGATGTGGACCTGGTCCGCGTCGGCGTCTGGATTCGTACGGCCGAGCCGGAGCTGTGCACCGGCCGCCGCGCTCCTGGCGACACGAAGTCGGCGGCAGGCAAGCGGTTCATCGCGCTGCCCGCGTTCGTGGAGCCGGAGCTGCGGTTGCACCTGGAGCTGTTCGCCGAGAAGGAACCCGATGGGCTGTTGTTCGTGGGGGAGAAGGGCGCCCCGTTCCGGCGGTCCTCCTTCGGGCGGAAGTGGCGGAAGGCGCGAGAGAGAGTGGGCCTGCCGACCACCTTTCGCTTCTACGATCTACGTCACACGGGCCACACGATCTCGACGCGATCGGGCGCCACCCTGAAGGACACGATGGTCCGAGCCGGCCAGTCCTCGGAGAAGGCGGCGCTGCGGTACCAGCACTCGAACGACGACCGGCAGCGCGAGGTGGCCGACGGCATCGACGCCTACGTACAGGCTCGTCGGGCACGCACCGACGGGAACAAGGCGGCACCGCCATCGGGCACGCAACGGGCACGGGACACGTAACCGCCCTCGACAACAAACAAGACCCAGGTCGCTGACCTGGGTCTTCGTCGTGGAGCGGGCGACGGGAATCGAACCCGCGCTCTGAGCTTGGGAAGCTCATGTTCTACCATTAAACTACGCCCGCGAGGAGCCGAGTATGGGGTGGCTCGTCGTCGGACACTCTACCTCATGGGAGACCCTGGCCGCATATGGCCTGGGTCTTTTTGCTGTTTCCGGGGGCGTTCAGGGGTGGCGGGCAAGCGAGTTGGGGGGCGTACGGTGGGGGCGGAGTGCCGGGCGTCGGGGCGTCTGACTCATCCCCTAACGTGGCTTTTGTCGTCCACGCATCCACGTGACTGGGGAGAGGGAAGCGATGGAAACCACCGTCGTCCGGTGTGCCGAGGGGCACGTGTTCAGCACCTCGACGTTCCCGATGCAGCAGCTCGGATCCTCCCGGATCGGGCCAGGGCGGCTGTTGCGCTGTCCCCGGTGCGGCAGGCTGCGGCAGGCGGTGCCTGTGGGGCGGCAGCGGAAGGGCTGATCGACGGGGAGTGAGCGGGCGTATCCGCCGGGCGTCCCTTCGTGGAGTCCTCATCGTGCGGGGCCGGTCCGATTGGGCCGGCCCCGCTTCGTGCGCGTAGTCTCGGCCCGTGCTTCTCTCAGACAAGGACATCCGGGCCGAGATCGATGCCGGTCGGGTGCGGATCGATCCCTACGATCCGGCCATGGTGCAGCCCTCCAGTATTGATGTACGGCTGGACCGGTATTTCCGGGTGTTCGAGAACCACCGGTACCCGCACATCGACCCCGCCGTGGAGCAGGCGGATCTGACGCGGCTGATCGAGGCCGAGGGCGACGATCCGTTCATCCTGCACCCCGGGGAGTTCGTGCTGGCGTCCACGTACGAGGTGGTCTCGCTGCCGGAGGATGTGGCCTCGCGGCTGGAGGGGAAGAGTTCGCTGGGGCGGCTGGGATTGCTGACGCATTCGACCGCCGGCTTCATCGACCCGGGTTTCTCCGGGCATGTGACTCTCGAACTGTCGAACGTCGCGACGCTGCCCATGAAGCTGTGGCCCGGTATGAAGATCGGCCAGCTGTGCATGTTCCGGCTGACATCCCCCGCTGAGTTTCCGTACGGGTCGGCGCAGTACGGCTCCCGCTACCAGAACCAGCGCGGGCCCACGCCGTCCCGTTCGTATCAGAACTTCCACCGCACCCACGTCTGAGCCACTGAGCCGCTGAGCTGCTGAGCGGCGCGAGAGAGGACGAGAGGGCGGCGGGAGAGAAAGATGAGAGAGAGCGAAGAGGGCTGCCAGTGAGTGACGTGAGTGACGTGAGTGACGAGCGCGAGAATCTGACGTACAGCCTCTTCGGGCAGGCCATCCGGGAGCTGGCGCAGCGGGTGGCCGACGACGGATACGAGCCGGACATCATCCTCTCGATCGCCCGGGGCGGCCTCTTCGTGGCGGGCGGGCTCGGCTACGCGCTCGACGTGAAGAACCTGCATGTGATGAACGTGGAGTTCTACACCGGCGTGGGGGAGACCCTCGCCATGCCGGTGATGCTTCCTCCCGTGCCCAACGTCGTCGACCTGAGCCGTAAGAAGGTGCTCATCGCCGACGATGTCGCCGACACCGGGAAGACGCTGAAACTGGTGCAGGACTTCTGCGCCGAGCATGTGGCCGAGGCGCGTAGCGCGGTGGTCTACGAGAAGTCGCACTCGCTGGTGAAGTGCGACTACGTCTGGAAGCGGACCGACCGGTGGATCAACTTCCCCTGGAGTGTCTTGCCTCCGGTGCATAGGTCGGGAGAGGCGCCCAAGGAGAACAAGGAAGCGCTCTGACCTGCACCTTTCAGACTTCCTTAGCCCATACCCGCCCCTGGGCTTCCCTCCCGTCTGCCGTCGACCCACACGTATGTGGAGTGGGCGTGGTCCAGGGCGTCAAGGTGGAGCGCGCTACTGTACGAACGACCTTGACGCCCTGGGCCGCGTCCGCTCGGCTTTGCCTGGGTCGTCGGCAGGCGGGAGGGAAGCCCTCCCCACCTCAGCCACGATGCACCCGCAGACGCACGCGCTGCCCCCTTCCCTCTCGGAGCCTGAGCGCCCCCGCCGGAGGCATGCTTTTTTCCTTGCGGGCCACGGCCTATGGCTGTCTTGCCCACCCTTCCCCCTCCCTGTCCCTTCACTTCCTGCGCGCCCCGGCGGTTCGCCCGCGGGCGCCCCGTCCCCTTCGAACCTTGCCGCCGGTGTCCTGGTGCCTCGTTGGGCTGAGGGTTGCTCGTGGGGCTGTGCGCTCGTGTTGGGGTGTCGGTGTTGCGGCATGAGGGTGGGTCTCAGCGCGCGGTCCGGCGCGATGCTTTCAAGGCGTGCCGAAGCGTGTAGCGGGCTATCTCGTGGCTCCCTCTGGGTGGCGCGGGGCCGGGGCCGGGGCGGCGCGGGCCGGAGGCAGGAGCGGAGCCCCGAGCCCCGAGCTCCGCGCGGGCCCGTTGTACGGGCCTGCGTGGTGTAGCCCGTAGCGGCGGCTGGAAGAGCCGATTGGTTCGCCGGCGCCGGATGCCCGAAGGGCAAGAGCCCCCACCCCTGGCCGCGAACCGGGAAGCCCCACCGCCTAGGAAGGGCGAAGCCCTCCCGCGCCTACCCGTGCCACCGATCGGGGCCTCATGGGCGTAGCGCGCTCGGTCGGTCCTGGCCGGCTACCGCCCTCGTCGGCGTCCTACCGCCGCCAGGCTCCCGCCCCGGGAAGAGCCCGAAGGGACCCCCCTCCCCTCCCCACCACCCGCGAGCGCAGCGAGCCTTGATGAAGTAGGGAAAGTTCTAACAGGCCCTACTGGCGTCCCAGTTGTCCTAGGCGGTCTTGTCGCCATGGCGGGTGCATGCTGCCCTACCTGTGGAGGAACACACGACGGAGGGTGGCAGTGAGCGATCTGGCATCGAACGAGCCTGGTGCAGCCGTGCGCAGGAAACTTATGGAGCTACAACCCAACAGGGTGAAACGCACGCTCGCGCGGCTCTACCCCGGATCTGAGATCCGCTCCTGGGCGGATGGCTTGAAGGGGGAACGGGGCACGGGTCGTCAGTTGAACAGGTTACGTCCTCGGGGCTGGCAGGTCTTGCATGCGATCCAATGGCCAAGCGGATCAGACATAGATCACCTGGTTATCGGTCCGGCTGGTGTATTTACCGTCAACTCTAAGCGCCACAAGGGTAAGACGGTTTGGTACGGAGACCGTGCCATCACTGTGAATCGCGCCCCCACTCGGCATATTGCTATCAGTCAGCATGAGGCGCAGCGCACGGGAAAGACTCTCGGTCGGCATTGCACTTTGCCGGTTCCAGTTCGACCAATCATCTGCATCGTGGATGCTGCCAAACTCTCCGTGAAAAACGCAGCGCCCCCTGTCCTCGTCGTGGAGGCTGCCAAGATAGTGAGTCTCTTGTCAGGGATGAGCCCCGTGCTGCCACCTGAGATGGTCCAGCACATCTATCAAGTGGCACGGCGGCAGGCGACATGGGCGTAGCGGTGCGCAACTACGCGTCGAAATCGTACTCCAGAACATAGGAAGCCGAGTCGAGGATCATTTCGTTCACCTCAACCGGGTGGTTTTCGTCGGCGAATGCCGTGCGGCAGATCATGATTACAGGCGTACCCATCGACAGATCCAATCCGCTGGCTTCGTCTCGCGAAGGCATGCGGCAACGGATCTCCTCGCGGAAATGCACAGGCTTGTAGCCCAGCTCGGCCAAACGCGCGTATGTACCGCCGGGGCCCGTGTCCTCCTGAGTGATCGCCGATCCGGACACCAAATCGGCCGGAAGGTAAGAAGTCGAGAGAAGTACAGGCTTCCCGTCCAAGACGAAACGGCGACTACGCACGCATACCGGCGCGCCGGTCTCACTTTCGAACACCTTTGCGATGCGCTCCGGTGCTTCCACCTCGGAGACGTCCACTTGATCTACGACCAAGGTGCGCCCTTCGGTGTCCGCCGACCAGATGGAGCGACCTGAGCCCCACTGATCGCGCGATAGCCGCTGGATGCCTCGCCGCCTGAGCGGCTTGAAGTCACGAACGAAGACGCCGGCCCCCTTGCGCGACTCAGCTAGCCCCTCGTTCTGCAATGCGCCAAGCGCTTGCCGCGCTGTCATGCGAGCCACGTCGTGCGTGGCCATGAGGTCGTTCTCTCCTGGTAGTCGATCGCCTGGGCCGTACTCGCCAGCTTGGATCGCTTCCCGCAGAGTGTCAGCGATGCGCTGATACTTCGGCTGACGTCCGTTGCCCTGGGTGGCCATGCTGATCCCTCCTCTCCTCTCTAGACAGCCTAGGGGATCGTTCTTCGTTCCGGCATTCGAGCCGGCCTCCTGTGACTCACCTGTTTCATCTCTAGAGAAGCCCTTGACGTCTCTAGAGAGGTGCGCTTCCATGGAGTCATCTCTAGAGAGGTTGCTCACAAGGGGCAACCTCGTGTGAGAGGGGACATCCATGCCTTCGTTCAAGATCGACCTTTCGTCCGCCACGGTGTTCGTAGCGACTGCGCCGGAGCCGAAGATGGCGAACAAGAAGACCGGTGAGCGGGCGGTGGACCGGGAGACCGGAGCCGGCCTGTCGACGGTGGGCCTGCTGGTCTCGGATGAGGGGGAGGGGAACCTCTACCAGGTGACCGTTCCGGAGACGGGTGTCCCGGAGGGGCTTGTGCCGGGTACGCCGGTCTCCGTTGTCGGGTTGAAGGCTCGGGACTGGGAGAACGAGTTCAACGGGCAGAAGCGGCACGGCATCGCCTTCCGCGCGGTCGCGATCACCGCCGGGGCCTGAGCATGTCCGATCTGGTGACGGTCACCGAGGTGGCTTCGCTGGCTGCCGGCGTTGGTGGGCTCGGCTACGCGAAGGTCCGTGCCCCGCGCGTGTACTGGTCGGTGGTCGGGCTTCCGGTCACCTGGGGCCGCTTCTCCCTCACCTACCGGTCCACGATGGAGGTGTGCGGGCTGACGGTGCAGCCGTCGGGGCTGCGGGCGTTCGTCACCCGGAACATGGCGCGTCGGGAGGTTCGTCCGGTGCCCGCGAAGGTGCGGCGGGTGTCGCCGACCTCGACCGGGTTGCGGGTCTCGCTGCGGCTTCCGGCCGGTCTGGAGCCGGCTGATGTGGCGGCGGCCTCTGAGCGGCTGCGGCATGCGTGGGGTGTCCGCTCGGTCAACGTGGTGGAGGCTCGTCCGGGTGTGGTCGAGCTGCGGATGACGGGTTATGACGTGCTGGCCCGGGTCCGGATGCCCCGCCGGTTGAAGGCGTCGGGGCCGATGGTGGTTCCGGTCGCGCTGCGGGAGGACGGCACGGTCTTCTACCGCGACTACCGGCAGGTGCCGCACGCGCTGACGCTGGGTGCGAACCAGTCGGGCAAGTCGGTGTATCAGCGCAACCTGATAGCCGGTCTGGCTCGGCTCCCGGTCGGACTGGTGGGCATCGACTGCAAACGCGGTGTCGAGCAGACCCGGTACGCGCCGCGTCTCTCTGCGCTGGCGACCACTCCGCAGATCGCTTCGGAACTGCTGGAGGTGCTGGTCGCAGAGATGGAAGAACGGTTCGACCTGCTGAGCGCGCATGGCGTCTCCGATCTGTGGGAGTTGCCTGAGTCGGTGCGGCCGGTGCCGCTGGTGGTGCTGATCGATGAGGTGGCTGAGCTGTTCTTGGTCTCGGCGAGGAAGGATGAGGAACGCCGGGATCGGATGGTTCAGCACCTGGTACGGCTGGCGCAGATGGCCCGCGCGGTCGGCATCTATCTGGAGGCGTGCGGGCAGCGGTTCGGCTCCGAGCTGGGCAAGGGCGCAACCATGCTCCGCGCACAGCTCACCGGCCGTGTGGTTCACCGCGTCAACGATCTCCAGACCGCTGAGATGGGGCTCAAGGACATCGCCCCGGACGCCCTTCAGGCTGTCACCAGGATCGCGCCGGACCGTCCCGGGGTGGCCGTGGCCGGCGACACCTCCGGTGGCTGGTCCCTCATCCGCACCCCCGAGATGAGCACAGGGGAAGCGGTCGCGGTCTGCCGCGAGTTCGCCGACCTCACCCCGGAACCGGCCTTCCTCAAGCCCTTCCGGCCCTAGCTCCCCGCTCCCGCTCCACGGTCGGCGCGACCGTCTTCGCGCCAGGTCCCTACCTCGTTCATGCCGAAAACCGGAAGGACCCGCCATGCCCACACGCAAACCGCCCACCAGCCGCCGGGCGAAGGAGTGCCCCGACTGCAAGGGCGCCGGAGAGATCCGCGAGACCGTCCGCGTCGGCGCCCGCAAGAACCGCGTCACCGAGGACAAGCAGTCCGCCTTGTGCACCGAGTGCTGGGGCAGCGGCGAAGCCCAGTGAATCACCGCCCCGGGGCGGATCACCGACAACACCGGTTCGCCCCGGCTCATCTGGAAGGAGGTGAAGAGATGTTCCGCTCGATCCGTCCGGACGCCGTACTCGTGCAAGCCGTGATCGCTGGTGCGCTCTCCTTCGCTCACCTGCACGACCTTGCCGCCGCTGCTGGTCAGGACGGGTGGAAGGCGTGGGCCTATCCCGTCTCGGTCGATCTGCTGCTCGTGGCGGCCTGGCGCCGGCTTCGGGCCGGTGGTGACAAAGCTGCGGCCTGGTGCTGGTTCCTCGTCGCGCTGGTCGCCTCGCTCGGTGCCAACATCGCCACGGCCGGACTCCTCGACCTCGATGCGGTGCCCGCGTGGCTACGCATCCTGGTCGCCGGCTGGCCTGCACTCGCGTTCCTGGGCGGCACCCTGCTCGTCCACACCGCCGCTCCCCAGCACACCGCACCCGACCCGGCTCCCGAGCCTGCATCGCCGGAGCCGGAGAACACCCCCTCGGTCGAACCCGAGCCGGCGCCTGCGGTCTCCCTCCCCGAGCCGGCGCCGGAGGAGACACCCGAGCTGGAACCGGCAACCGCTCCCGCCCCGACCTCCGCGCCGTCGCCGGGTGTTCCGCCGGCGCTGATTGACCACGCTCGCACCCTCGCGACTCAGTACCGCGAGCGCACCGGCTCCGACATCGACACCGCCACCCTGCGCACCCAACTCGGTGTCCCCGAACCGCTCGCCAACGCCATCGCAACCCAACTCGCCTGACCTCGAAAGGAGGTTCCGCCATGGCTCGCCCGAACCGCTTCTACGACGTGCGCCGCATCGGCCCGGTACAGGTCGGCTCCTACAACGACGGCCGGGGCCGCACCAAGCACACCGCTGCCTGCACCGCCCCCGGCTGCGGCTTCTCCGCCGACTACAACGACCGCCCGGCCGCCGAACTGGCGGCCCGCACCCACCGCTGCACCCCCTAAAAGGAGGCGACCTGTCATGCACCTGCCCGACGAACAGCTCCGTGCCGGACACATCCCCACCGAGCTTTACCGGCAGATGCCGCCCGGCACCGACGCCCGGAAGGTCGTCATCGTGCAGGAAGCCCCCCGCAACTACCGCGGCCCGATCCTGCTGGCGCTGACCATCACTGTCGGCGCGGTCGTGGTGCTGCTCGTGGTCGCGTTCGTGGTGCAGATCATCGCCGCGTCCATCGTCGCCGTGCTGTCCGCAACCTGCGGCCTGAGCTACAGCCTCAACCGCGCCAGCAAAACCAAGGGACGGCAGCTCACCGCCCGATCCTCTCGCCGACGCGCCAAGAGCCTCCCCCGCTCGAAGGGGGCCCGGCGCTACCGCAAGTAATACGGCCTCCGGGGCGGCCTCAACCGCCAAGTATCCGCCGCCCCGGACGCCTCACACCCTTCCGAACCCACTGATCCGAAAGGACACCACCCATCATGACCCAGCCCACCCCTGCCCGCGTCCGACGCTGCCGGGACTGCGACGGCTTCCCCGTCGTGGCCATCGACACCGGCACCCGCTACCCGGACGGCACTCGCCGCACGACCGCGGTCACCTGCCGCGCCTGCGAGGGTGCCGGCGCCCGCTCCATCGTCCCGGCCGCCGCCCGCTCCGGGAGGTGATCGCCGTGGCCTTGGACTGGCGCTCGCCCGAGCACTTCGATCACACCGGTGACAAGCCCTGCGTGATCTGCCACAAGCCCACCCCACTGCGCTCCGACCGCGGCAAGCCCGTCCACAAGGTCTGTGCCGAGGACTGGATCGACGGCCACACCGTGCGGGAGGGCGACAAGTGACCGACACCGCCACCATGGCGGGCCTGGACCCGACCACCCTCAGTGACCTGCTGAGGCTGGCCGGGTCCCCCGGCTTCGACCGCATCCAAGACCAGATCCGCCGCACCGGCGGCTGCTCCGACCCCATCCACCTGACCGGCTCCACCGTCCTCCGCGACCGCACAACCGGCGAAGTCCTCCACTCCTACAGCACCGACAACGAACCCGGCGGCCGGCTGCGCATCGCCTGCGGCAACCGCCGCGCCTCCCGCTGCCCGGCCTGCGCCTGGACCTACGCCGGCGACACCTTCCACCTCATCCGCGCCGGACTGACCGGCGACCCCGCCAAAGGCACCCCGGAGACCGTGCGGGACCACCCACGGGTGTTCACCACGCTCACGGCTCCGTCGTTCGGTCCGGTCCACAACCGGCCCGGTAACCGCCCCTGCCGCTGCGGCACCCGGCACGCCGAAACCGACCCGGCCCTGGGCACACCGCTGAACCCGTACACCTACGACTACGCGGGTGCGGTGCTGTGGAACAACCATGCCTCCGAGCTGTGGCAGCGCTTCACGATCTACCTCCGCCGCGAGATCGCGAAACGGGCGGGCCTCACGCAAAAGGCGGCTCGGGAACAGTGCCGCGTCTCCTTCGGCAAGGTCGCCGAGTACCAGAAGCGCGGGGCCGTGCACTTCCATGCGGTCATCCGCCTCGACGGACCGGCCGGCCCCGACTCCCCGCCCCCGCACTGGGCCACCCTCGCGCTCCTCGAAGCAGCGATCCGGGCTGCCGCCGGCCGGGTCGTGGTCACCGTCGACCCCAACGAGGAACACGGCTGCCCCGGCTGGTCCCTGCGCTGGGGTGAACAGCTCGACATCCAACCCATCGGCGCGTTCGGCAACGGCGAAGACCTCACCGAAGCGGCTGTTGCCTCCTACGTGGCCAAGTACGCCACCAAAGCCGCTGAGACAACCGGAACCGTTGATCGCCGCATCGGCAACAAAGAAGCCCTTGCCCTGCTCGACATCCCCGAGCACCCCGCCCGGCTGATCGCCGCATGCCTCGACCTGCACCCGGCCTACCCCGACCGCCGCCTACGCGACTGGGCACACATGCTCGGCTTCCGCGGCCACTTCTCCACCAAGAGCCGCCGCTACTCCACCACCCTCGGCGCCCTTCGCCAGACCCGAGCCGACTACCGCGCAGCCCAGCAACGCGAAGCCCTCGGCCTGCCCGACCCCGACGACGCGACCGAAGAGACAACCACACTCACGCTCGCGCACTGGACCTACGCCGGCCACGGCCACACCCCCGGCGAATCCTGGCTCGCTCAATCCATCGCCCGGGACCTGGCTGAGCAACGCGAAACCGCACGTCAAGAGCTGTCAGGAGGCGCATCCGATGAGTAAGGCAACTGCTTCGAAGTCTCGGAAAGCCTCGTCTGAGTCGAAGGTGATGACCACTGAAGAGTGGCTGCGCATGCATCTTCGTCGCGCCCCTGAGCGGGATGAAGAGTGGGTACGACGTGCGCTCGTGCTGCAGGGCCGGGCCTGAACCTCAGTGCCACACGGGTTCGATCAGGCTGGGGTCGAACTTCCTTCGGCCTCTCCCGGCGGGATGGATGATGACGGCGGACAGGCTGTGCAAGACGATCTCCTGTTGCCGTTCGATCGGGAGGGCGAAGAACTCGTCCAATGACAGGTCGGAAGCGTTCTCCTTGGCCTCTGCCTGCTTCTGCTCCTTGTAGAAGCGGGCTCTCTCCAGTTTCAGCTCGTCGCGTGCCCGTTCCTTGCCAGGCAAGAGCTGCAAGAGAGTGGCCACCGAGATCTGTTTCGATCGCTCCGCCTCGACGAGCTGGGCCATGTCCTGCTCGATCTCTTCCAACTCCGCATCGCGTGGCCAGCGTCGCTCGATCGGCACGCTCGTGACCGCCGCTCGCTCGCGTTGCTCTTCCAGAACGAGCTGAGCGATCAGCTTGTCAAATGGCTCGCCGGTACGGCTGACCTTGCCGCAACCGCCGTTCACCCCGGAACACTGGTACGTGTACTTGGCGGCCCTGGAGCCTGGTTCCCAACGGGGATTGTTCTGACCACGGATCTTGTTCTTGCAGAGGCCGCACCGAGCGATGCCCGAGAGTAGGTATTTGCGCGCGAGGAACTTGCCGGGCCGTTTCTGCTTGCGTTCGGCTACGGCTGCGCAGACTGCTTCCCACTCTTCGACGGTGTTGATGGTTTCCCAGTCGCCGCGAACGGGCTGGCCGTTTTCCCCGTACAGGATCTCGCCGTGATAGGTCCGGTAGCCGACCAATCGCGGGCTTGTCAGGATGTGTTCGACGTGGTGGTGGGCCATTCGTTTCGTTCCCGCGCGGGGGTTGCCGAGACCTTGTTCCTGCCACCTGGTTCGAATGGTGCCGATGCGGACGCCGGCGAGGATCTCGCGTTGGGCTTCTCGGATGGCTGCCGCAGCATCGGGGTCGACCTTGGTGCGATCGTCCTTACGCCATCCGTAGGGTGCGGGTCCGCCGCTGTCCCTGCCTTGCTGGGCTAGTTCGAGGTGCTTGCGCCTGATGCGGCGTGAGGAGTCGTGGGACGACTTGTTGGCGAACGCGACCATGATGCGGGCCATGGTCCGGCCGTCCGGGGTGCCGAGATTGATGTCATTGGTGACGGTGGCGAACTCCAAGCGGGGCCGCTCGTCAAAGATCTCGATGAGTCGTTCGAGGTCGCGAGGCTGCCGGGCAAGCCTGTCGAGGTCGTAGGCCACGATGCCATCGATCAAGCCGGCGCGCAGATCCTTCAACATCAGTTCGAAGTCGTCGCGTACCACGTTGCGCTTGAAGGCGGATACGTCGTTGTCCTCGTAGACCTTCACGGCTTGCCATGCTCGGAGATCGGACAGGCGTTCACAGTCCTTCTGCTGACGAGCAACGCCAAGCGCGTCACCCTCGTCATCTCGCGAGATGCGGGTATAGATCCCCACCTTGCGCGCCACGTTCGGCCTCCCCTGCCTCGATAGCAGGGTTCAGACTACTACCCTCATATAGTCAAGTCAGCTTGGTCCGTCGAGCGGCCTGTTGTCTGCCGTGAGGGTCAGGTTCTCGACGCCTGAGGGGGGTCTCCGGGTGGTCCCGGAGCGGTACGGGTCCGGTCCGCGAGCGGGGCCGGGAGCGTCAACGCGGTGGCGTGGCAGGGGTGTCGAGGTTTGAGCGTGGGGCGGCGTTCGCCGTCCGATCCCCGCACGGGTGGTTCCCTTCTCCGGTACCTGCGGGTAGGTACCGCTGGTAACAACCGTTGCCGGCCGTAGGGAGACCACCTGATGGCGCGTATGGCGCGTACGCGTACGGCGCGTACGAGATCCGCGACAGCGCTCGCGGCAGCTCTGCTCATGGTGTGTGGGGGTGCGGGTGCGGCGGCGGCCGTGCCCGGGAGCGGGGCCGAGACGAAGGCCGGGGCGAGGGCGGGCGGCAGTGTGAGTACGCCGCTGTCGCCCGAGCTGGAGAAGATCCGGGCCGAGGAGGCCCGCAAGCTCTACGGCAGCCCCGATGTGCGGCCCATGGCCGACCGCAGGACGAGTCTCATCTCGCTCGGTGACAGTGAGATCTCCGGCGAGGGCGTCGGCACGTACGAGCCGGGCACCGACGGTCCGGACAACTGGTGCCACAGGTCGCCCGATGCGGCTGTCCACCGTACGGGTGTCGCCGCGGATGTGACGTACAACGTCGCCTGCTCCGGCGCGAGCACCGAGAACATCCGGATCGGCGGCACCAAGCAGTACGCCGACGAACTGGTGCAGAGCGACAGCCTCGCCATCAAGGCGCGCAACACGCGGTTGAAGCAGATCATGCTCGTCGTCGGGGCCAACGACGATCTGCAGTTCGGGCCGGTGATGACCGACTGCGTCACCCGCTATCTGACGTTCCAGGGACCGTGCGAGCCGAAGTACGACCCCGGCTGGCAGGCCCGTATCGACGGGCTCGTGCCCAAGGTGGAGCGCACCGTGGGCGACCTCAGGACGGTGATGCGGGACGCCGGTTACGCCGACGGCGACTACCAGCTCGTCCTGATGGCCTACCCCAGTCCCATCGGCCCCGACATCAAGGACAACCCCAAGTTCCCCGGCAAGCTCATCGGCGGCTGTGTCGGTTACACCAGTGACGCCGCGTGGGGCCGCAACACGGCGGTGTCGAAGTTCGAGAAGGGCATCCGGCAGGCCGCAGCGCGTACCGGCGTCAGCTATCTGGACGCTTCCCGCCTCTTCCACGGTCACGAGGTGTGCATGGAGAACACCTGGGCGCGCGGGCTGTATGTGGACCTCAGCAATCCGTTCCCGCCCGACTCCAACTCCGTACGGCAGTCCTTCCACCCGAACGAGCGAGGCCACGGCGCGTTCGCCACATGCTTCACCAAGATGTACCAGGCCGGGCAGCAGGGCGTACGGGAAGCCTCCTGTGCGGACCCCGTCGGTGCCGGGCAGCCGAGGCTCTACCAGCTCGCCTGGGACGACGTCTTCAAGCCACTGCGCAACGCGGGCACCGGCAGCTGCCTGGACGCGGACGGTGCCGCCAGCGCCGTCGGCACCGATGTGCGGGGCTGGGCCTGCGGGGCGGACAAGCGCAACCAGCAGTGGTGGTACGACGCGGCGGGCAAGGCCCTCTACGCGGGGCAGACGCACGACAGGTGCGTACAGAGCGAGGGCGGCGTCAAGGGCGGTGCCGGGCTGGAGCTCGGCAACTGCTCCGGGGCCGCGGCGCAGCAGTTCGTACGCGACGGGTCGACCATTCGGCCGGCCTCGGACACGGGGTTGTGCGTGACGCTGCCCGGCGCCGAGGCACGGGCGAAGCTCGCCGCGTGCGACGGGTCGGCGGCGCAGCGGTTCGTCGGCTGAGGAGTCGGATTACGCCGGGGCGGCCCTGGGCCGCCCCGGTCACTCGGCCCACTGGTTGGGCCGGTGACTCGGCCCACCGGCTGAGCCGGTCACTCGGTGAGCCGGTCGCCTACAGCGTGCCCAGTTTGATCAGGAAGAGCAGGGCCAGCAGTTGGATGGCGGAGGCGCCCAGCGCCTTCTGCCAGGGCAGGTCGTGGGAGCGGCTGACCATCGAGGTGAACAGGACGCCGGCGAGCACCCAGGTCGCCCACCCGATGATCTGCACCAGCGGCGCGGTCCCGCCCAGGAAGAGGGCGAACACCAACCGCGGCGCGTCCGTCAGGGACATGATCAGCATGGCGAGCCCGACCGTGGGCTGCCAGGAGCCGTTGCCGCCGAATTGGCGGGCCAGGGTGTGGGTGACGGCGCCCATGATCAGTCCGGCGATCACCACGGCGACGCCGGTGATCAGTACGTACGGGACGGCCTGGGAGAGCGTCGTGTTGAGGACGTCCTCGCGGGCCTGGTCGAGGCCGAAGACCGCGAGCAGCCCGTAGATGAACGCGACGATCAGCGCGGGGCCCCACACCGCGTAGTCCCGCATCTGCCAGAACGTGGCGTTCGGCCGCAGGACGACGCCGCTCAGCAGCTGCTTCCAGTGCAGCCGGGGACCGGACGGCGGGGCGGGCGCGTCGCCCGCGTGGTACATGGCGCCGTCGGTGTACCCGTAGCCGTCCTGCGGGCCGGGCCCGCCGTCGGGCCCGTACGGACCGGGGCCGCCCTCGGGGCCGTACGGATCGTGGATGCTGAACGACTGGGTGTGGCCCGGGTTGTTGGCGTACGGGTCCTGCCCGTGCCAGCCCTGCGGGGCGCCGGGCTGTCCGCCGTGCGGTGCCGGTCCCTGCGGTGCCCCGTAGCGCGGCTGCGGGTCACCGAAGTACTCCGGTTCGCCGTGCCCCGGACCGCCGCCCTGCACGGGACCGCCGCCCTGCCACGGGCCGGGGCCCGCTCCGGGGCCCGGCTGCGGGTACGGCGGACCCGACGGGTGCTGAGGGTACTGCCCATGCTGCTGCGCGCCCCGGGAGTCCCGGCCGCGTCCGCTCCTGAAACCAGCCACGCGATCGAACGTACCGTGTTCCGCGGCCCCGGCGCGCCACAGCCGGCTGAGATGGCCGGACATCGCTGCTGACCTGTGACATCCCCTAGGGGAAACCGATGGCGCGGCCCCCACCTCGGGTGGAGGCGGTACTGCCGGGACCTTACCGAGGAGGAGGGCTCACTCCCCCCGGAGGCGGACGGCGAAGGTGACGACGGAGCCCTGGCCGGCCGCGTCGGCGACGGTGAGCCGGTCGGTCACCAGCTTGGCCAGCCACAGGCCGCGCCCGCTGGTCGCACCGTCCAGGCCGGGCAGCAGTTCGGGGATGACGTCCTCGGTGAAGCCGGGGCCGGAGTCGGCGACCTGGCACTCCAGCTCGTCGCCGAGGTGCCGCAGCACCAGCTGGCCGCCGCCGCCCGCGTGCTCGACGGCGTTGGTGGCCACGGCGTCGACCGCGACGACGAACTCGCCCCTGCGCGGCTCGTTCAACCCGGCCGAGGCGGCCCGCGCCTCGACCTCGGCGCGCAGTCTGGGCAGGTCGCGGAGGGTGAAGCGGAGGCGGCACAACAGCTCGGGGGTCAGCATGGGACGCCCTCCCGGACGGTGGGCCGGTTCCGGACGGCGGGCCGGGACCGGATGGCGTGCCGGGGCCGGACGGCGGGCCGGGACCGGATGGCGTGCCGGGGCCGGAGGGTGGGCCGGGACCGGAGGGTGGAAGGGGGCCGCCCGGTGAGCCGGGGCCGGGTGGCCGCACTCGGCTCGGGGCCCGGGGGCCGGTCGCTTTCGGCCGGTCCGTCCTGGGCCGTAGGACCCGGGGCCTCACGGTCCGCCACCTGGTGCTCCTCCTCGCCTTTCCAGCCGCTCCGCTCCGCGTGCGTGAGCGCGGTTAGGAGGCTAGGCCCGGCACGCTGCAATGGGTATACCGCGACCACGGTTTGGCTCGTGTGGTGCTTTAACTGATCGCATTTGACCACGACTTGCCGGAAAACGCGCAATGGCCGGCCCCGTGCACACGGGACCGGCCATCGTGAAAGCTGGAATGCACTCGGATCAAGCCACCGGAAGCCTTGGACCGGACAGACCGAGAACCACCCCTCCGGACCACGGCCGGGAAGCGCGGGCCGGGCCCGCCCCTGCGGCCGGGCCCGGGGCCGTGGCTACTTCGCGGGCTGTGGCTCCGGTTCCGGGTCGGGTTCCGGCTCCGGGTCCTTCTCCGTCTCGCCGTCCGAGGCCGGCGGCTCGCCGGGCGTCTTCACGGAGTCCAGCAGCAGCTGGGCCACGTCCACGACCTGCAGGTTCTCCTTCGGCTTGGTACCGGTGGCGGAGTCACCTTCGGCAGCGGCCTTCTTGCCGTTGACCGAGTCGGTCAGCATGACGAGGCAGAACGGGCAGGCCGTCGAGACGATGTCCGGGTCGAGCGACAGCGCCTCGTCGACGCGCTCGTTGTTGATCCGCTTGCCGATGCGCTCCTCCATCCACATGCGGGCACCGCCGGCGCCGCAGCAGAAGCCGCGCTCCTTGTGCCGGTGCATCTCCTCGTTCCGCAGTCCGGGCACCCGGCCGATGATCTCGCGCGGCGGCGTATAGACCTTGTTGTGGCGGCCCAGGTAGCACGGGTCGTGGTAGGTGATCAGCCCCTCGACCGGGGTGACCGGCACCAGCTTGCCCTCGTCGATGAGGTGCTGCAGCAGCTGGGTGTGGTGGATGACCTCGTAGTGGCCGCCCAGCTGCGGGTACTCGTTGGCGAGCGTGTTGAAGCAGTGCGGGCAGGTCGCGACGATCTTCTTCGCGGACTTCGGCTTCTTCGTCCCGGGATCGTCGTCGTCCTCGCCGAACGCCGCGTTGAGCGTGCCGACGTTCTCCTCGCCCAGCTGCTGGAAGAGGAACTCGTTGCCCAGTCGGCGGGCCGAGTCGCCGGTGCACTTCTCGTCGCCGCCCATGATGGCGAAGTTGACGCCCGCGATGTGCAGCAGCTCCGCGAAGGCCTTGGTGGTCTTCTTGGCGCGGTCCTCCAGGGCGCCCGCGCAGCCGACCCAGTACAGGTACTCGACCTCGGTGAGGTCCTCGATCGTCTTGCCGACGACGGGCACCTCGAAGCCGGCCTCCTTCTGCAGCTCCTTGGTCCACTCCAGCCGCTGCTTCTTGGCCAGGCCCCAGGGGTTGCCCTTCTTCTCCAGGTTCTTGAGCATCGTCCCGGCCTCGGAGGGGAACGCGCTCTCGATCATGACCTGGTAGCGGCGCATGTCGACGATGTGGTCGACGTGCTCGATGTCGACGGGGCACTGCTCCACACAGGCGCCGCAGGTGGTGCAGGACCACAGCACGTCCGGGTCGATGACGCCGCCCAGCCCGTTCGGCCCGTCCTCGGCGGTGCCGACCAGCGGGCGCTCGGCCTCGTCCAGCGCGCTCTGCGGAACGTCCTTCAGCTGCTCCTCGGTGGCCTTCTCCTCGCCCTCCATGGTCTTGCCGCCGCCGGCCAGCAGATACGGCGCCTTGGCGTGGGCGTGGTCGCGCAGCGACATGATCAGCAGCTTCGGCGACAGCGGCTTGCCGGTGTTCCAGGCGGGGCACTGCGACTGGCAGCGACCGCACTCGGTGCAGGTGGAGAAGTCGAGGATGCCCTTCCAGGAGAAGTCCTCGACCTGGGAGGCGCCGAAGCGGACCTCCTCTGCGTCCTCACCGTCGGCGTCGTCGAGGGCCGTCTCGAAGTCGATGACCTTGCCGCCGGACATCATCGGCTGGAGCTCGCCCAGCGCGGCACCGCCCTTGGCGTCCCGCTTGAACCAGATGTTGAAGAAGGCCAGGAAGCGGTGCCAGGCCACACCCATGTTGGTGTTCAGGCCGACCGTGATCATCCAGATCATGGTGGTGCCCAGCTTGATCAGCGCCCAGAAGTAGACGAGGTTCTGCAGCGTGCTGACGTCCAGCCCGTTGTATGCCGCGACCAGCGGGTACGAGACGAAGTAGGCCGGGTCGTAGCTGTCCACGTGGTGGAGCGCGCCTTCGAGGCCGCGCAGCATCAGGATGGCGAGGCCGATGATGAAGATGATGTATTCGACGAAGTAGCCCTGCCATGCCTTGGAGCCGGCGAAGCGGGACTTGCGTCCCGCTCGGGAGGGCAGGCTCAGCAGCCGGATCACCATGAGGACGGCGATGCCGACGGTGGTGGCGAGGCCGATGAACTCGATGTACATCTCGTACGGCAGCCAGCCGCCGACGACCGGCAGCGTCCAGTCGGCCTGGAAGAGCTGGCCGTAGGCGTTGACGATCGTCGGGGGCAGGGTGAGGAAGCCGATCGCCACGAACCAGTGGGCGACGCCGACGACGCCCCACTTGTTCATCTTCGTATGCCCGAGGAACTCCTTGACCAGGGTGGCCGTTCGCTGCTTCGGGCTGTCCTTCCGCGTGCCGGCCGGGAGTGGCTGTCCCAGTTTGACGAAGCGGTAGATCTGCGCGATGGCGCGGGCGAACAGCGCAACGCCGACCGCGGTGAGCAGCAGCGTGACGACGATCGCGGCGAGTTGCATAGCGGCTCCTCGGAGCACGGAGGCGGCGTTTACTAAGCAGTAACTTATCCAGTCCGTACGAGACTACCCACTTGTCGCGGTCGGCTGTACCGCGCGCCCCGGTGATTTGCGTCGCCCCCGTGGCGGTGGGCTCCCTGAGCGGCCGCAGGCGTCCATGCGCGTACTGTAATCACACACCTTGAGTCCCCCTGACTCAGTCTTCTTGACGCAATTTCCCCGGTCGTGCACTCTTGAGTCAGCTTCACTCAAGACCAAGCTGGAGGAACCCGAAATGGCTCGTGCGGTCGGCATCGACCTGGGTACGACGAACTCCGTCGTCAGTGTTCTCGAAGGCGGTGAGCCCACCGTCATCACCAACGCCGAGGGCGCCAGGACCACGCCGTCCGTCGTGGCCTTCGCGAAGAACGGCGAAGTCCTCGTCGGCGAGGTGGCCAAGCGCCAGGCGGTCACCAACGTCGACCGGACCATCCGGTCGGTCAAGCGGCACATGGGTACCGACTGGAAGATCGGTATCGACGACAAGGAATTCAACCCGCAGCAGATCAGCGCGTTCGTGCTGCAGAAGCTGAAGCGGGACGCCGAGTCGTACCTGGGCGAGAAGGTCGCCGACGCGGTCATCACCGTGCCGGCCTACTTCAACGACGCCGAGCGGCAGGCCACCAAGGAGGCCGGCGAGATCGCGGGCCTGAACGTGCTGCGGATCGTCAACGAGCCGACCGCCGCGGCCCTCGCCTACGGGCTGGAGAAGGAGGACCAGACCATCCTGGTCTTCGACCTCGGTGGCGGTACCTTCGACGTCTCGCTGCTGGAGATCGGCGACGGTGTCGTCGAGGTCAAGGCGACCAACGGTGACAACCACCTCGGTGGTGACGACTGGGACCAGCGGGTCGTCGACTACCTGGTCAAGCAGTTCCAGTCCGGCCACGGCGTGGACCTGGCCAAGGACAAGATGGCTCTCCAGCGCCTCCGTGAGGCGGCGGAGAAGGCCAAGATCGAGCTGTCCTCGTCCACCGAGACGACGATCAACCTGCCGTACATCACCGCCTCCGCCGAGGGCCCGCTGCACCTCGACGAGAAGCTGACCCGCGCGCAGTTCCAGCAGCTGACGCAGGACCTGCTGGAGCGCTGCAAGACGCCGTTCCACAACGTGATCAAGGACGCGGGCATCCAGCTCAGCGAGATCGACCACGTGGTGCTCGTCGGTGGCTCCACCCGGATGCCGGCCGTCGCCGAGCTGGTCAAGGAGCTGACCGGCGGCAAGGACGCCAACAAGGGTGTGAACCCGGACGAGGTCGTGGCCATCGGTGCGTCGCTGCAGGCGGGTGTGCTCAAGGGTGAGGTCAAGGACGTCCTGCTGCTGGACGTCACTCCGCTGTCCCTGGGTATCGAGACCAAGGGCGGCATCATGACCAAGCTGATCGAGCGCAACACCACGATCCCGACCAAGCGCTCGGAGACCTTCACCACGGCCGAGGACAACCAGCCCTCGGTGCAGATCCAGGTCTTCCAGGGTGAGCGGGAGATCGCGGCGTACAACAAGAAGCTCGGCATGTTCGAGCTGACCGGTCTGCCCCCGGCCCCGCGCAACGTGCCGCAGATCGAGGTCACCTTCGACATCGACGCCAACGGCATCATGCATGTCTCCGCCAAGGACCTGGGCACCGGCAAGGAACAGAAGATGCAGGTCACCGGCGGCTCCAGCCTTCCGAAGGAAGACATCGAGCGCATGATGCGCGAGGCGGAGCAGTACGCCGAGGAGGACCACAAGCGCCGTGAGGCCGCCGAGACGCGGAACCAGGCCGAGCAGCTGGTCTACACCACGGAGAAGTTCCTCAAGGACAACGAGGAGAAGGTCCCGGCCGACACCAAGTCGGAGGTCGAGACCTCCCTCGAGGACTTGAAGGAGAAGCTCAAGGGCGACGACACCGCGGCGATCCGCGAGGCCTCCGAGAAGGTCGCGGCCACCAGCCAGAAGCTGGGCCAGGCCCTCTACGCCGAGGCCCAGCAGGCCCAGGGCGGTGCCGAGGCCGGTGCCGAGGCCGGTGCCGGTGCGGCGGGCGCGGGCAAGCCCGAGGGCGGTGCCGCCGGAGACGACGACGTCGTGGACGCCGAGATCGTCGACGAGGACCAGAAGCCGAAGGACGGTGCGGCGTGACGGAGGAGACCGCGGGCTTCGGCAAGGAGCCTGACGTTCCCGCCGACGCCGGTGAGCTGACCGATGCCGACCGGGCCGCCGCCTCCGAGCAGGAGGCGGCGCCCGGGGCGCCGGCCGGGGAAGCGCAGCGCAGTGAGGCCGAAGTGAGCACCCAGGAGACGCAGGAAGCGGAAGGCGCCGGCCCGGAGCAGGGCGAGGCCGCCGAAGGCGGACAGGGCGGCGAGCTGGAGGCCGTACGGACGGCGCTCAACGAGCGCACCCAGGATCTGCAGCGGCTCCAGGCGGAGTTCCAGAACTACCGCCGCCGGGTCGAGCGGGACCGCGCGGCGGTCAAGGAGATCGCCGTCGCGAACCTGCTCACCGAGCTGCTGCCGGTGCTCGACGACATCGGCCGGGCCCGGGACCACGGCGAGCTGGTGGGCGGCTTCAAGTCGGTCGCCGAGTCGCTGGAGATGGTCGCGGCCAAGATGGGGCTGATGCAGTTCGGCAAGGAGGGCGAGCCCTTCGATCCGACGGTCCACGAGGCGCTGATGCACTCCTACTCTCCGGATGTCACGGAGACGACGTGCGTGCAGATCCTCCAGCCCGGGTACCGAATCGGCGAGCGGACCATCCGTCCCGCACGGGTCGGGGTCGCCGAGCCGCAGCCCGGTGCCGCAGGCGGTACGGGCGGCAAGGGTGAGGCCGGTGCCGAGGCGTCGGCGGCTGAAGAGGAGAACGGTGGCCCGGACGAGGGCTGACCGCGTACGGGAGGAGGGACGTCGAGGATGAGTACCAAGGACTTCATCGAGAAGGACTACTACAAGGTCCTCGGCGTCCCCAAGGACGCAACCGAAGCCGAGATCAAGAAGGCGTACCGCAAGCTGGCCCGGGAGAACCACCCCGACGCCAACGCAGGTGACCCCAAGGCCGAGGAGCGCTTCAAGGACGCCTCCGAGGCGTACGACGTGCTCGGCGACCCCAAGCGGCGCAAGGAGTACGACGAGGCGCGCACCCTCTTCGGCAACGGAGGCTTCCGGCCCGGCGGCGGACCGGGCGGGCCCGGTGGTGCCGGAACGTTCAACTTCGACCTGAGCGACCTGTTCGGCGGCGGCCAGGGCGGCGGCGGTGCCGGCTCGCCCGGCGGCTTCGGCGGCGGGCTGGGCGACGTCTTCGGCGGCCTGTTCAACCGCGGCGGTACCGGGACCC
This sequence comes from Streptomyces sp. B15, assembly GCF_018070605.1. Classification (NCBI taxonomy): domain Bacteria; kingdom Bacillati; phylum Actinomycetota; class Actinomycetes; order Kitasatosporales; family Streptomycetaceae; genus Streptomyces; species Streptomyces sp. B15. The sequence goes on along the minus strand of NZ_JAGPXJ010000019.1, from coordinate 74,562 downwards.
GTACCCAGCCCAGGCGCGGTCAGGACATCGAGTCCGAGGTGACGCTCAGCTTCACCGAGGCGGTCGACGGGGCCACGGTCCCGCTGCGGATGTCCTCCAGCGCCGCGTGCAAGGAGTGCGCCGGTACGGGGGACAAGAACGGCACCCCGCGGGTGTGCCCCACCTGTGTGGGCACCGGGCAGGTCTCGCGCGGCACCGGCGGCGGCTTCTCGCTGACCGACCCGTGCGTGGACTGCAAGGGGCGCGGTCTGATCGCGCAGGATCCGTGCGAGGTCTGCAAGGGGTCCGGACGGGCGACCAGCTCGCGCACGATGCAGGTCCGCATCCCCGCGGGCGTCACCGACGGGCAGCGCATCCGGCTGCGCGGCAAGGGCGCCCCGGGCGAGCGGGGCGGACCCAACGGTGACCTGTACGTCGTCGTGCACGTCGACAAGCACCCGGTCTTCGGGCGCAAGGGCGACAATCTCACGGTCACCGTGCCGGTCACCTTCCCCGAGGCCGCACTCGGTGGTGAAGTGAAGGTCCCCACGCTCGGCGGCCCACCCGTCACCCTCAAGATCCCGGCGGGTACGCCGTCCGGGCGCACCATGCGGGCCCGGGGCAAGGGCGCTGTCCGCAAGGACGGAACCCGCGGCGACCTACTGGTGACAGTGGAGGTCGCGGTGCCCAAGAATTTGGACGACAAGGCGAAGGACTCCCTGGAGTCCTACCGGGACGCGACGGCGGGTGAGGATCCGCGGGCCGCGTTGTTCAAGGCAGCGAAGGGAGACTGAGGTGGACGGCCGGGACGGACGCAGACGATTCGCGGCTGGGCGCTCCGCGGCGTACGAGCTGACGGACGAATCTCCTGTCTACGTCATCTCGGTCGCCGCCCAGCTCTCGGGGCTGCACCCGCAGACCCTGCGGCAGTACGACCGGCTGGGCCTGGTCTCGCCCGACCGCACACCCGGGCGGGGCCGCCGCTACTCGGCGCGGGACATCGAGCAGTTGCGCGAGGTGCAGCGGCTCAGCCAGGACGAGGGCATCAATCTCGCCGGGATCAAGCGCATCATCGAACTGGAGAACCAGGTCGCGGCGCTGCAGCAGCGGGTTGCCGAGCTGTCCGCCGCGGTCGAGGGCGCCGCGGCGGCGATGCAGCAGCGCGAGGCGCAGGTGCATGCCTCGTATCGGCGCGATCTGGTGCCGTACGAGGATGTGCGCTCCTCCAGCGCCCTGGTCGTCTGGCGCCCCAAACCGAGGGAGTAATCCTCGGGACCCCGGGGTTGCGGGGCCTGGGCCCCTCCCTGTTGCGGGCATCTGTTCCGCCAAGGGCGGGACGATGGCCCACAACGAGGGGGCGGGGCTCGGCCCCACAGCGTGAGGGCTTACTTCGCGAAGCCGTAAGAGAGAAGCTTCTTGGCGTCCGACGACCGCTTGGCGGCGGAGGACGAGGCCAGAACGGTGCCGATCACCGTTTTGCCACCGCGCTTGGCGGCGAACACCAGGCAGTACTTGGCCTCGGGGCCCGAGCCGGTCTTGACGCCGAGCGCGCCCGAGTAGCTGCCCAGCAGCGGATTGGTGTTCCGCCAGTTCATGTACCGGTAGCCGCCGCTCTTGGTGACCGTCTTCTGCTTGGTGGAGCGGGTCTTCACGACCGAGCGGAAGGTGGAGTGGCGCATCGCGTCGCGGGTGAGCTTGGTCAGGTCGCGCGGGGTGGAGTAGTTGCGGCCCTTGCCGATGCCGTCGAACGAGTCGAAGTGGGTGTTCTTCAGCCCGAGACTCTTGGCGGTGGAGTTCATCTTGCCGATGAAGGACTTCACCCGTGCCTTGCGGGTGCTGCCCTTGCCGAAGGTGTCGGCGAGCGCGTAGGCGGCGTCGCAGCCCGAGGGCAGCATCAGACCGTAGAGCAGCTGGCGGACGGTGACCTTGTCGCCGACGATCAGCCGCGCCGAGGAGGCGGTGTTGCGGACGATGTAGTCGCTGTAGGCCTTCCGGATGGTGACCTTGCGGGAGAGGTTGAGGTTCTTGTGCGCCAACACCACCCGGGCCGTCATGATCTTGGTGGTGGAGCCGGTGGAACGCCGGGTGTCGGCGGCCTTGGTGTAGAGGCTCCTGCCTGTGCCGCTGTTCATCACATAGCCGCCCTTGGCGGTGATGGACGGCTTCTTCGCGGCGGCGACAGTGGCCGGTGACGCCATGGCGGCCGGGGCGGCCAGCGCGCCCGTCGTCAGCACGGCGCCGGAGGTGAGCATCACCGTGGCGACACGGTGGGTGCCAGCAATGCCAATCTTCACTTCTGTCAGCTCCAAATGCCGCTGCGGGGCGGCTCGTTGGGCGGGTACCCGGGGCCGGAAGCGGCCGGGAACTAAGAAGGATCGTAGACGTTTTTGAGTTGAGCGGAATAGACTCAACTTGTTGCATGCTGTAGGTAGCAAGCGCCATTTCCGGGGCGCGGGCACCGCTGGGGCACCCAGGTGCCCGGGGCGCCTGCAGACAGCACAGGAGGAGGAGCGCAGGAGAAGTGGACGCGGAGCTGACCAACAAGAGCCGGGACGCCATCAGCGCGGCCAACGACCGCGCGGTGAGCGACGGCCACCCCGACATCACCCCCGCCCATCTGCTCCTCGCCCTGCTCACGGGCGAGGACAACGAGAACATCCAGGACCTGATCGCCGCCGTCGAGGCCGACCAGGCGGCGCTGCGCTCGGGCGCCGAGCGGCAGCTCGCGGCGCTTCCCACGGTGCAGGGCCAGACCGTCAGCCGGCCGCAGGCCGACCGCGATCTGCTCGCCGTCATCGCGGACGCCGCACAGCGTGCCAAGGACCTCGGTGACAGCTTCGTCTCCACCGAGCATCTGCTGATCGCGCTGGCCGCCAAGGGCGGAGCCACCGGTGAGCTGCTCAAGCAGCAGGGCGCCGACGAGAAGAAGCTGCTGGACGCCTTCAACGCGCAGCGCGGCAGCAGGCGCATCACCAACCCGGACCCGGAGGGCACCTACAAGGCCCTGGAGAAGTTCGGCACCGATCTGACCGCCGCGGCCCGGGACGGCAAGCTGGACCCGGTTATCGGCCGGGACCAGGAGATCCGCCGTGTGGTGCAGGTGCTCTCCCGTCGTACGAAGAACAATCCCGTCCTCATCGGCGAGCCGGGTGTCGGCAAGACGGCCGTCGTCGAGGGGCTGGCGCAGCGCGTGGTGAAGGGCGATGTGCCCGAGTCGCTGCGCGACAAGCGGCTGGTCGCCCTCGATCTGGGCGCCATGGTGGCGGGCGCCAAGTACCGCGGTGAGTTCGAGGAACGGCTCAAGACGGTGCTCTCCGAGATCAAGGAGAGCGACGGGCAGATCATCACGTTCATCGACGAGCTGCACACCGTCGTCGGCGCCGGGGCGGGCGGCGACTCCGCCATGGACGCGGGCAACATGCTCAAGCCGATGCTGGCCCGCGGTGAGCTGCGGATGGTCGGCGCCACGACGCTGGACGAGTACCGCGAGCGGATCGAGAAGGACGCGGCACTGGAGCGCCGCTTCCAGCAGGTGCTGGTCGCCGAGCCCACCGTGGAGGACTCCATCGCGATCCTGCGCGGGCTCAAGGGGCGCTACGAGGCGCACCACAAGGTGCAGATCTCCGACAGCGCGCTGGTGGCCGCCGCGGCGCTCTCGGACCGCTACATCACCTCCCGCTTCCTGCCCGACAAGGCCATCGACCTGGTGGACGAGGCGGCCTCCCGGCTCCGTATGGAGATCGACTCCTCCCCGGTCGAGATCGACGAGCTGCAGCGCTCCGTCGACCGGCTCCGGATGGAGGAGCTGGCGCTGGACAAGGAGACCGACCCGGCCTCCGTGGAGCGGCTGGAGCGGCTGCGCCGCGAGCTGGCCGACAAGGAGGAGGAGCTGCGTGGTCTGACCGCACGCTGGGAGAAGGAGAAGCAGGGCCTCAACCGGGTCGGTGAGCTGAAGGAGAAGCTGGACGAGCTGCGCGGCCAGGCGGAGCGCGCCCAGCGCGACGGCGACTTCGACACCGCCTCCAAGCTTCTGTACGGCGAGATCCCGGCCGTCGAGCGGGAGCTCGCGGCCGCCACCGAGGCGGAGGAAGAGGCCAAGAAGGAGGCCGCCGCGGGGCAGCCGGGCAAGGCCGACAAGATGGTCAAGGAGGAGGTCGGCTCGGACGACATCGCCGACGTCGTCGCCTCCTGGACCGGCATCCCGGCGGGCCGGCTGCTGGAGGGCGAGACCCAGAAGCTGCTGCGGATGGAGGAGGAGCTCGGCAAGCGGCTGATCGGTCAGGCCGAGGCCGTGCGGGCGGTCTCCGACGCGGTGCGGCGCAGCCGGGCCGGTATCGCCGACCCCGACCGCCCCACGGGCTCCTTCATGTTCCTGGGCCCCACCGGTGTCGGTAAGACGGAGCTGGCCAAGGCGCTGGCCGACTTCCTGTTCGACGACGAGCGGGCCATGGTCCGCATCGACATGAGCGAGTACGGCGAGAAGCACAGCGTGGCCCGACTCGTCGGCGCACCGCCCGGCTACGTCGGCTACGAGGAGGGCGGCCAGCTCACCGAGGCCGTACGGCGGCGCCCGTACAGCGTCGTCCTGCTGGACGAGGTGGAGAAGGCGCACCACGAGGTCTTCGATGTGCTGCTGCAGGTCCTCGACGACGGCCGTCTCACCGACGGCCAGGGCCGCACCGTCGACTTCCGCAACACCATCCTCATCCTCACCTCCAACCTGGGCAGCCAGTTCCTGATGGACCCCTTGGAGAAGGAGGAGGAGAAGCGCGAGCAGGTGCTCGCCGCGGTGCGGGCAGCCTTCCGCCCAGAGTTCCTCAACCGGCTGGACGACCTGGTCGTCTTCTCCGCGCTGGCCGGCGACGAGCTGCGGCGGATCGCCAAGCTGCAGGTGGACGCGCTCCAGGCGCGGCTCGCCGAACGGCGGCTGGAGCTGGACGTCACACCCGAGGCGCTGGACTGGCTGGCGACCGAGGGCAACGACCCGGCCTACGGGGCGCGACCGCTGCGCCGGCTGGTGCAGACCGCCATCGGCGACCAGCTCGCGCGGGAGATCCTCGCCGGCGAGGTCCGCGACGGTGACACCGTCCGGGTGGACCGGGTCGAGGGCTGGGACGGTCTGATGGTGGGCTCGGCGAACGGCGCGCCCGCGGCGGACTGATCCTCCACCGGAGGGGCCGAAACGCGCCCCTCCGGTACTCGCGAGGCGCAGGGTTGTCATTGCGGGGGGCTGGTGCGGGAGGATGGCCGGAGCCGTATGAAGGGAACACCCACGTGAGCATCGACCCGTCCTCGATCCCGAACTTCGGGGGCCAGCCCGAGGAGCCGGAGGAGTCCGGTCCCACCGGACCGATCATCCCCGACCAGGACCTCGTCAAGCAGCTCCTGGACCAGATGGAGCTGAAGTACGTCGTCGACGACGAGGGAGACCTCGCGGCGCCGTGGGAGGAGTTCCGCACCTACTTCATGTTCCGGGGTGAGGCGGAGCAGCAGGTCTTCTCGGTCCGTACGTTCTACGACCGTCCGCACACCATCGAGGACAAGCCCAAGCTCCTCGAGGCCATCGACGACTGGAACCGCCGCACCCTGTGGCCCAAGGTCTACAGCCACACCCACGACGACGGCAGTGTCCGTCTGATCGGCGAGGCGCAGATGCTCGTCGGCACGGGTGTCTCGCTGGAGCACTTCGTCTCGTCCACGGTCAGCTGGGTGCGGGCCTCCATCGAGTTCGACAAGTGGCTGGTGGAGCAGTTCGGCCTGGAGAAGGACATCGACTCCTCCGAGGGTGACGGCGACAGCGCCTAGGCCGTCGGTACCCCGCCCGAGGGGCCGGGCGCACTTTCCGGTGCGCCCGGCCCCTCGCGCTGTCCGCAGCCGCCAGCCGGTGTGACGACTCAGGAGCGCGACGGCGCGGCCGCATCGCACCCCAGGGCCTGCCGCGCGCCCCCTGACACCCGTCAGGTACCGCGCAGCATCCCGTGCCGGGAGACTCCTCAGCAGAGCGCGGGACCCGTAGCCGGGGGAACCACGGGGGACGAGCGGGTCCCGCGCACGGGGGTCGCGGGCGGACTCGGGGGAGCTCGCGAGCGCTGCGGGGCGGCGGGTCAGCCGGTGCCCGCCGCACCGCGCAGCCGCCGTACCGCATCGGCCAGCACGCTCTCCTGTTTGCAGAACGCGAAGCGCACGTACGGTGCCCCTTCCGCTGCGTGGTCGTAGAAGACCTGGGTGGGCACGGCGACGACGCCGGCCCGCTCGGGGAGGGCCAGGCAGAAGTCGACGCCGTCGCCGGCGCCCAGCGGGCGGATGTCGGTGGTGATGAAGTAGGTGCCCGCCGGGTCGAAGACCTTGAAACCGGCCTCGCGCAGCCCGCCGGCCAGCAGGTCCCGCCGGGTGCGCAGGCCTTCCCGGAGCGCGGTGTAGTAGCTGTCGGGCAGCGCCAGCGCCTCGGCGACGGCGTACTGGAAGGGCCCGGCGGAGACGTAGGTCAGATACTGCTTGGCCGAGCGGACCGCGGTCACCAGCGCGGGGGTGCCGGTGACCCAGCCGACCTTCCATCCCGTCAGCGAGAACGTCTTGCCGCTCGACGAGATGCTCACCGTGCGCTCGCGCATGCCGGGGAAGCCGGCCAGCGGGTGGTGCGCGCCGTCGAAGACCAGGTGCTCGTAGACCTCGTCGGTGACGGCGAGCAGATCGCGCTCCACGCACAGTTCGGCGACGGCGGCCAACTCGTCGTGGCGCAGCACGGTGCCGGTGGGGTTGTGCGGGGTGTTGAGGAGGATGAGCCGGGTGCGGTCGGTGACCGCGTCACGCAGCTCGTCCAGGTCGAGGTGGTAGGCGCCGTCGCGGGGGCGCAGGGTGACGGGCACGCGGGTGCCGCCCGCCATCGCGACGGAGGCGGCGTACGAGTCGTAGTACGGCTCCAGCGCGATCACCTCGTCCCCGGGCTCGACCAGGGCCAGCAGCGAGGCGGCGATGGCCTCGGTGGCACCGGCGGTGACCAGCACCTCGGTGTCCGGGTCGTACCGCAGGCCGTAGAAGCGCAGCTGGTGCTCGGCCACGGCCTCCCGCAGCTCGGGGATGCCCGGACCCGGCGGGTACTGGTTGCCGCGCCCGTCCCGCAGGGCGCGCACCGCGGCCTCCCGGATCTCCTCCGGGCCGTCCGTGTCGGGGAAGCCCTGTCCCAGGTTGATGGCGCCGGTCCGGACGGCGAGCGCGGACATCTCGGCGAAGATCGTGGTGCCGAACTCGGCGAGGCGGCGGTTGAGCAGTGGACGCCCTCGCCCGGTCTCCGTCCCGGAGGCACCCCGGGCGCCCGGCGTCCCCGGGACAGCAGCTTGGCCAGCAGTCATGGCCGTCATCCTCCGGCAAGCTCTTATCTTCCTCAACCCGGCTTTGTGCCCCCACGGGACCGGGCAGGAGCCGCCTACAGCCGCGGACGGCACCACAGCTGTACGACAGCCGCACTGCTGTCCCAGGATCTCGAGGGGGAACGAGATGTCCCAAGTTCTGGTGTTCATCGGCGTGGTGGCGGTGTTCGCGTTCATCGCCGCTCTCGCCAAGTCGGCGGGGCCCAGCCGGTCCACCCGTCCCCGCCGTGGGGGCGGCTCCTGGTGGGCCGGTGGAGGCAGTGGTGGCTCGTCCTGCGCCGGGGGGAGCGGTGGCGGCTGTGGTGCCGGTTCTTCCTGCGGCGGAGGTGGCGGCGGGGGCGGCGGCTGTGGCGGGGGTGGTGGTGGCGGCGGTTGAGGGGTGTGCGCGGTGCGCACGGTCGGGTGTGCGACGGCGCCCGCGTCGGGAAGGGAACACTTGACCTCTTCCATACCTATGGGATGGAAATCCGCAGAACCTGGGTAAAAGCGCTGAGGACGCAGCGCGTTCCGTGATTCGGTGAATCGTGAACTGTCGTCCCCGAGTGCTCCCGGCCCCGGCCCGGAGGCTCGGGAGCTCGAGGGGTGGGGCGGCCCACCCTCCCTGCGTGTTTGCGGAGCCGACCCATGCTCACCACCTTGAAGACCGCCTACACCGACACCCGTGCGCACGACCTCGCCTGGGACCTGGGCCGGGCACCGCTGCCGGCACTCGCCTGCATGGACGTCGAACTGGAGGACACCCGCGTGCAGCTGCGGCTGCTCGGCGCCTCGCACCAGGTGCTGCTCGGCGAGGAGTACGGCAGCTGCTCCGAGACCGTCGCCTGCCTGCCGGGCCGCAGCACCCCGCTCCCGCTGGGCGTCTCCAAGCGTTTCGGAGAGTGGGAGTACGAGTTCGCGGCGCGGGTCGAGAGGCTGTCACCCGGCTCGTTCGCGGGGCGCGCACAGGAGTTGCTCGCACTGGTCGCGGACCATCCCAACGGTTTCGCCGGTACCTTCCCGGGCGCGCCGAGCGCCTTCACCGCGCTGCTCGTCCAGCGGCACGAGGGGCAGATCCGCTGGCGGACCTGGCACTCCTATCCGCAGGAGGGCTGCCTGGTCTCGACGCGTACCCGGGTGGCCACCAGAGTGCGGGAGGGGTTGGGGGGTGTCCCGGGGCCGGGTGGGCCGGTCACGGTGCCGGTCTGCGGACCGGCCATGGCCTGAGGGCCGCCCGTGCGGTGGGGCGAGGGGAGCGCGTATGCGACGTGCTCAACTCCGAGGAAAGACACAGCCGTTGAGAGATTCGACGGCGCGGAAGAACCCGTGTGAGTGACCTGAAGTGTCCGGTATGTGACGTAGCGTGCATTCATGATCGACCGTCCCCAGCCTTATGTGGAGAGCGCGCGCCTGCCCGTCCCCGCAGGGTTCGGGCGCGGCTTCGTCCTCGCCTCGGTGTTCGTGTGCGCCGCCTGCGGCCTCGTCTATGAGCTCGAACTCGTCGCCGTGGCCTCCTGCCTGGTCGGCGACTCCGTCACCCAGGCGTCCGTGGTGCTCTCCGTCATGGTCTTCGCGATGGGTGTCGGCTCGCTGCTGGCCAAGCGGTTGCGCTGTCACGCCGCCGCGGGCTTCGGCTATGTCGAGGCGCTGCTCGCACTGGTCGGCGGTGGCTCGGCGATAGCGCTGTACGCCTCCTTCGCCTGGCTGGGCGGGGCCCGGGTGGCGCTGGTCGTCACCTCCTTCGCCGTCGGGGTGCTGATCGGCGCCGAGATGCCGCTGCTGATGACGCTCATCCAGCGGATCCGCCGGCAGGACGCGGGCGGCGCCCTCGCCGACCTGTTCGCCGCCGACTACGTGGGAGCGCTCGTCGGCGGGCTCACCTTCCCCTTCCTCCTGCTGCCGCTCGCCGGGGAGTTGACCGGCGGACTGCTCACCGGGGTGGTCAATGTGCTGGCCGGCGGCCTGGTCGTGCAGTGGCTCTTCCGGCACGACTTGGCGGCACGGGAGCGTCGGCGGCTGCTGGCGGCCAACGGCTGCGTACTGGTCCTGCTGCTCGCGGGGACGGCGTTCGTCGGCCCGTTCGAGCAAGCCGCACGGGAGGCCGTCTACGGCGGCGAGGTGCGGGTCGCCGTCGACACCCCGCGCCAGGAACTCGTGCTCACCGGCGGCGCGGCCCGCAGCGAGTGGGCCGCCGCCGGCGAACTGCGGTTCTACCGGGACGGCAGGCTGGCGCTGCGGGGCCGGCACGCACGCGACGGACACCGGGCCTTCGTCCGCCCCGCCATGGCCGGTGGCCCGAACGCCCGTGTGCTGATCATCGGCGGGGGTGACGGGCTCGCCCTGCGGGAGGTGCTGCGCTCCCGCGGTGTCCGGGAGGTCACCGTGGTGGAACCGGACCCCGGTGTCGTACGCCTGGCACGGCACGACCCGGGTCTGCGTGCGCTGAACGGCGGCGCGCTGGACGACCCGCGGGTCCGCTTCGTCCACGCGGACGCCTTCGGCCGGCTGCGGGACCGGGCGCGGGCGGACGCGGCCCGGTTCGATGTGATCGTCTCCGCGCTGCCCCCGCCGAGTGCCTCCGGCGACCTGAAGCTGTACTCGCAGGAGTTCTACGGGCTCGCCGCGCGGGTCCTGGCCGACGAGGGACGGTTCGCGCTGCGGGCGGGCGCGCCCGGCGCCGGGTACGGACACAACTTCTGGACGGTGCACGCCACGTTGCGCGCCGTGGGACTGGAGCCGTGCCCCTACGCCGGTGACCGGGACCATCTGCTCGCCCGGCACGCGCACCCCGCGCCGCCCACCTGCCCCGCCCGGCAGCACCCCCGGCTGCCTCCCTCCACCCTGATGCACCCCCGCTACACCCACTGACCCCCTCGCGACCACGCCCGGAGCGACCGGCGGCAAAGAGGCGGCGCAGTCATATAGGTGTGGCGGACTGCGGAGTAATAGGCTCCGACCCATGGAGCACGAGGTGTACGTACCGCTATCCGTCGGCTCTGTGCGGGCCGCCCTGGCCGAGAGCGCCCGTGTGGCCCGCTGCGTGCCCGGGTTCCAACTGGAGCCGGAAGAGGCGACCGAACAGCTGCCGGGCCGCATGAAAGTACGTATCGGCGGCTCGACCATCACCTACCGGGGCACACTCACCCTCACCCCGCGCGGCGGTACGGGCGTCACCGCGGCGCCCGACGCGCTGGAGCGGCTGGAGGTGGCCGGCAGCGGCAACGAGGCCCGCGGGGAGGGCACCGTCGAACTCGTGCTCACCATCGAGCCCCGCTCCGCGGACGACGGCGAGGGCACCGCACTGGTGTGTGTGGGCACGGTGACCGGCACCGGGAGGCTCGCGGCGTTGGACGAGAAGGCCGCGACCTCCGCGGGGGTGCGTCTGCTCGACCGGTTCGCCGCGGCGCTCGGTGACAGCATCCGCGACGAGCCGCCCGCGGGCAGCCCGGAGGCGGCCGACGGCGGCGGGAGCGAAGCGGGCGAAGGTCCGGTGGCCGGCGGCATCGGTGCGCCCGGCGACAACGAGCGGGCCATCCCCGGTATCCCGGAGCCGGAGCCCGAGCCGGACCGCACCCCGCTGTTCGAGACGGAGGTGCCGCCCTCCTCGCTGGGCCGCGACGACGAGTCCGAACTCGACGCCGCCCAGGCGGCGGATGCGGCGGATGCGGCGGACGGGGCGGAAGCGGCGGACGAGAGCTACGTCGCCGCGGGCGCGCCCGGTGACGCGGGCGGGCTCGGCGCGGAGGCCGCCCATGCGCGGCGCACGATGATCGGGCGCAGCGCGGAGGAGGTGGACCACGCTCCACCGCGCGGCCGTTACGCGCCCGTCCCCGCTCCCGAGCAGGCTTCGGCGACCGCCACCCTGCGCTGGGCGGCGCCCGCCGCCGCCGTTGTGGTCGCCGGCGCCGTCGTGCTCGGCCGGGCGCTGCGCCGTCGCCACTGACGGCGACCCCGCCACTGACGGCGACCCCGCCACAGATGGCGACCCCGCCGACCGGCGACCCCGCCAACCTGTGCCGCCATCGGCTGCCGCCCGCAACCGGCGGCGCAGTACCGCCGACAGCGGGTCTTGCGGCGGCGTCGCGGACCCCGCCGTTATGGTCGCTGTATGACTGATCTGCCCACCTCCGCAGAAGCCACGTCCGTCGTGCTCGGCGCCCAGGGGACAGAGGTGACGGTCGAGCCCCAGCGTGGGTGCCGACTCGCCTCCCTCCGGGTGGGCGGCACCGAACTCCTGCGCCAGGGACCGAAGTACGGCTCGTTCGTGATGGCGCCGTGGTGCGGCCGCACCGCACAGGGGCGTTTCCGCAACGGCGGTGAGATGTTCCAACTGCCGCTCAACAACAGGCCGCACGCCATCCACGGCACCGTGCGGGACGCGGTGTGGCGCCAGGCGCCCGGTGCCACCGGGACGAAGGCGTCCTTCACCTATGAACTGACCGACCCCTGGCCCTGGGAGGGCCGCGTCACCCAGGTCGTCGAGCTCGCCGAGGACGGCGGTTCGCTGACCCTGAAGCTCGCCGTCGAGACCTTCGACGTCTCCTTCCCGGCGCAGGCCGGCTGGCACCCGTGGTTCCTGCGCAACCTCGGCCAGGGCGGTGAGGACGTGCGGATCGACTTCTCCCCCGAGTGGCAGGAGGAGCGGGGCGCAGACCACATCCCCACCGGTACCCGCATCGAGCCGCGGCCCGGCCCCTGGGACGACTGCTTCGGGATGCCGGGCGGTGTGGACGTCACCCTGACGTGGCCGTCCGAGCTGTCGCTGCGGATGACCTCGCGGGCCGAGTACGTCGTGGTCTACGACGAGCCGGAGGAGGCCGTCTGTGTGGAGCCGCAGTCCGGCCCCCCGAACGGGCTCAACTCCCACCCGCGCCAGGTGACTCCCATCGACCCGCTGGAGCTGACGACGACCTGGAGCTGGCAGCGGCTCTAGGCGGCTGCCGGGAGACGGTCGCGGGACGCATAGGCTGAGGTCTCATGAATGACGACGTGCGCGCCGCGCTGCTGCGACAGATCAAGGACAAGGCCGTGGTGCACGGCCGCGTCACGCTCTCCTCCGGTGCGGAGGCCGACTTCTACATCGACCTTCGCCGGATCACCCTGGACGGTGAGTCGGCGCCGCTCGCGGGCCAGGCGATGCTGGACGCGACGGCGCATCTGGACTACGACGCGGTGGGCGGTCTCACCCTGGGGGCCGACCCGGTCGCGTCGTCGATGCTGCACGCCGCCGCGGCCCGCGGTCGGCACCTCGACGCGTTCGTCGTCCGCAAGGCGGGCAAGGCGCACGGGCTGCAGCGCCGGATCGAGGGCCCGGATGTCGCGGGGCGCCGGGTGCTGATCGTCGAGGACACCTCGACGACGGGGAACTCGCCGCTCACCGCTGTGGAGGCGGCCCGGCAGGCGGGTGCCGAGGTGGTCGCGGTGGCGACGATCGTGGAGCGCGGCGCGGCTCCCGCGATGGAACGCGCCGGGGTGCCGTACGTATACGCGTTCGATTTGGACGACCTCGAACTGGGGTGAGCCCCAATGCCCCCCGTGCCCCCGCCCGTCGTTTCACGTGAAACCACCTGCGCCACACCACATGTGTCACATCCAGCGCATGTGGCACATGTGGCGCCTATGGCACACCTGTCACTTAGTGAACTTGTGAATACTCGCGTCCGGAGCATCCGGCCCCGTCTGGGAAGATGGGCACGACGATGACGTCGTTCCGTTGAGCCGAAGCCGGATTCACCACGCACACCCCAAGGAGCGGTCTGATGCCCATCGCAACCCCCGAGATCTACAACGAGATGCTCGACAGGGCGAAGGAGGGCAAGTTCGCCTACCCCGCCATCAACGTCACCTCGACGCAGACGCTGCACGCCGCGCTCCGCGGCTTCGCCGAGGCGGAGAGCGACGGCATCGTTCAGATCTCCACGGGCGGGGCCGAGTTCCTGGGCGGGCAGTACAGCAAGGACATGGTCAGCGGCGCCGTGGCGCTCGCGGAGTTCGCACACATCGTCGCGAAGAAGTACCCCGTCAACGTCGCCCTGCACACCGACCACTGCCCGAAGGACAAGCTCGACGGCTACGTCCGCCCGCTGCTGGCGGTCTCCCGCGAGCGGGTGCAGCGCGGTGAGAACCCGCTCTTCCAGTCCCACATGTGGGACGGCTCCGCCGAGACCCTCAAGGACAACCTGCAGATCGGCCAGGAACTGCTGGCCGAGGCCGCCGCCGCGAAGATCATCCTTGAGGTCGAGATCACCCCGACCGGTGGCGAGGAGGACGGCGTCACCCACGAGATCAACGACGAGCTGTACACCACCGTCGAGGACGCCGTCCGCACCGCCGAGGCGCTCGGCCTCGGCGACAAGGGCCGCTACCTGCTCGCCGCCTCCTTCGGCAATGTGCACGGCGTCTACAAGCCGGGCAACGTGGTGCTGCGGCCCGAACTGCTCAAGGACCTCCAGGAGGGCGTCGCGGAGAAGTTCGACAAGCCCGCGGGCAGCCGGCCGTTCGACTTCGTCTTCCACGGCGGCTCCGGCTCCACGGAGGAGGAGATCGCCACCGCGCTGCAGAACGGCGTGGTGAAGATGAACCTCGACACCGACACCCAGTACGCCTTCACCCGCCCGGTCGCCGCGCACATGTTCAGCAACTACGACGGTGTGCTGAAGGTCGACGGCGAGGTCGGCAACAAGAAGGTCTACGACCCGCGCAGCTGGGGCAAGGCCGCCGAGAAGGGCATGGCCGACCGGGTCCAGGTCGCCTGCGCCAACCTCCGCTCGACGGGCACCCGCCTGAAGTAGCAGCGGAACGCGGGAAGCGGAACGCAAGCAGTACGCAAGAAGCCCCCGGTGCGCCGGGGGCTTCTGTGTTCGACTGGTGCGATGGAAGCCATCTGGACGAGTGTCGTGGCCGTGGCCGGCACGCTGCTGGGATCGGTGATCACCCATGTCTTCCAACGCCTCGCCTCCCGGCGCAACGAGGAGTTCACCCGCGCCGAGGCGCTGCGCCAGGAGTGGATAGCCACCTACACGGCGTTCGCGGCGGCAGTGGAGGACTACCGCCACGGCCAGGCCACCCGCTGGTACCGCAAGAGGGAGGACGCGGGCGGGGAGTCGTACAAGGAGGCACGCGACGAGGCGCACCGGCTGCGCACGGTCACCCGGCAGGCGCTCTACCGGGTCAAGCTGCTCACCCACGACCAGAGCGTCGCCCGCGCCGCCGAGCTCGCCTACCAGCAAACGATGGAGATCTCCGAGGCGGGGGAGCACTCTGAGCACCTCAGCCGGGCGCGGGGGGCTCGGGAGGCCATTGAAGCGTTTGTTTCGGTGGCCGCCCGGCTGGTGCGGTGACGCTCTTCGCATGCCGGGGGAGGGGTGCCCCTTTCTGCGCGTGGCGGAGTGCGGGGGTGTTGTCGCCGCGAGCGCCCACGCGGCGGAGCCGCATATCGGATGCAGCCCCGCGCCCCTTCGGGGCGCCCCGCTCAGTGCAGATAAGACGCTCCGTTCAGGTCGAGCACGGCGCCGGTCGCCCACTCGGAACCCGGCGAGTCGGCGGTGAACCAGGCGACCGCCTCGGCCACGTCGCGGGGCTCCGCGATCCTGCCGAAGGGGTGGTCGGCGACGATGCGCTTGCCCTCGGCGCTGTCCAGCAGGGGCTGGGTGAGATCCGTACGGGTGAAGCCGGGCGCGATGGCGGCGACGGCGATCCGGTGCGGGCCAAGCGCCACGGCCAGCGACTGGGCCAGCGCGTGCATGCCCGCCTTGCTCGCGCCGTACGCGGGCACGTCGGGCTCTCCGCGATAGCCGCCCCGGGAGCCGACCATGACCAACCGGCCCCCTCGCGACCCCTCCGGACGTCGCAGCAGATGGTGGGCGAAGCACCAGGACAGATGGGCGGCGCCCAGCAGGTTCACCTCCAGGGTGCGGCGCCACAGCCGCTCCCACTCCTCCCAGGGAGTGGTCGCGACGGGGTGCTCGATGTGCACGGCCGCGTTGTTGACCAGGATGTCGACGCCGCCGAGTGCGGCCACCGCGTCGTCGAAGAGGCGCGGGACCTGCTCCGGGTCGCCCACGTCCCCGGCGACGAGTGCGTGACCGTCTCCGGCCAGGCCCGCCACGACGGACTCGCCCGCGGCGGTGTCGGCACGGCAGTGCACGGCCACCGCGTCCCCGCGTTCGGCGTGCACGGCCGCGATGGCGGCGCCGATGCCGGTGGGCCGCGAGGCCCCGGTGACCAGCACCCTCCTGCGGCGGCCGGCCCGGCTCTCCTCGGCGGTCATGCGCGCTCCTTCCCCGGCTCGTCCCCCGGCGCTTCCCTCAGCAGCCGGTGGATGCGGTGCACCGCCTCGTACACGTCCTCGAAGCGGGTGGACAGCGGCGCGGGCGAGACACGTATCCGGTCGTGCGCGCCGTAGTCGACCAGGACGCCCGCCCGCTCGGCGATCAGCGGCACCAGCGCCCGCGCCCGCTCGTGCGCGTAGGTGAGGTGGCCGCCGCGCTCGGCGGGGTCGGACGGGCCGGCGAGGCGGAAGCCGTACGGGGTCAGCAGTTCGGTGGCGAGCCGTTGGAACAGACCGGTCAGCGCGGTGCTCTTGGCACGCATCCGTGCCAGGCCCGCCTCGCCCAGCAGTCGTACCGCGGGCCGGAGGGCGGCGAGCGAGAGGACGGGCGGGGAGCCGGTGAGGAAGCGGCGGATGCTGGGGTCGGGGTAGAAGTCGGTGCGCATGGCGAGTTGTTCGCGGTGCCCGTACCAGCCGTGCACGGGCTGGGTGAGCCTGCCGTGCAGCTCCTCGCGGACGTACAGCAGCGCGGGGGCGCCGGGCCCGCCGCACAGGTGCTTGTAGGTGGAGCCCACCGCCAGGTCCGCGTCGTCTGCCGTCAGCCGCAGCGGCAGCGCCCCCACCGCGTGGCTGAGATCCCACAGCACCAGCGCTCCGGCCGCGTGGGCGATCTCCTGGACGGCGCGCATGTCGGCCAGTGCGCCCGAGCGGTGCGAGACCAGCGACAGCGACACCAGCGCGGCCCCGCCCTCGACGGCCAGCCGCAGCTGGTCGAGCTGCGGTCCGCGGTCCGGGTCGGTGCGCACGACGCGCGCCTCGCGGCCGTACTCCTCGGCGAGCCCGGTCAGTACGTACTGGTCGGTGGGGAAGTTGTCGTCGTCCAGCACCACGGCTCCCGGCCGGTCGCGGAGTGCGGCGGCGCCGAGCTTGTAGAGGTTGACGCTGGTGCAGTCGGAGGCCACCACCTCGCCGGGCCTGGCGCCCAGCACCGTGGCGGCCAACTCGTCCCCGACCCGCTGCGGCAGGTCGAGCCACTGGGTGCGGGCCTCGGCCAGCCGGTCTCCCCACTCGCCGCGCACCAGTGCGTCGGTGGCGTCGGCGGTGGCCGCGGGGAGGCGGCCGAGGGAGGCCCCGTTGAGGAAGACCAACCCGTCAGGTGTGGGGGCGAAGCGGGTGCGGAAGGCGGCGAGCGGATCCGCCGCGTCCAGCTGCCGGACGGTGCTCAGCTCGACGGCCTCCTCCTGGCGGACCTCCGGGTACACGTCCTGGTATGCGTTCTGGTGGCCGTTGTGGTGCCCCTGCGTTTCCGGCTGCGTCGTCGTCATCTGCGCCCCCTTGGATCCTCCGCCGCCTGATGTCCTCGCGCCCTCATAGCCGTCCCCGCGCCGCCCACAGGTCGGGGAAGAACCGGTGCTCGCTCACGCGGCGCAGCCAGGCCACCCCGTGCGTGCCGCCCGTGCCGGGTTTGGTGCCGATGATCCGTTCGACGGTGAGCAGATGCAGGGACCGCCAGCGGCACATCGCCTCGGCCACGTCCGCCAGCGCCTCGGCGAGCCAGAACAGCTCTCCTCCGGACTCCGGCCGGGAGGGGCCCCCGCCCGGGGCGCCGCCCTTGGCGTACACCTGCGCCCACGCCCGCTCGGCCGCGTCGCTGGGTGCGTAGGGCTGCGACCAGTCGCGCTCCGGCGCCGTCGCGGGGAGCGGGGCGCCACGCCGGGCGAGCAGCGCCAGGGCCGCGTCGTACACGCTGGGCTCCTCCAGCGCCCGGCGCACCTGCTCGGCCACCCCGGGGACGCCCAGATGCGGGCGGGCGAGCCGGGGGTCCTTGTTGCCGAGGACGTACTCCACCATCCGGTACATGTACGACTGGAGGCCCGAGGCCTGCCCCAGGCTGTCGCGGAAGGCGTTGAACTCGGTGGGGGCGAGGGAGCCCAGCACGTCCCAGGTCGAACACAGCAGCCCGGCCTCCCGCTGCACCCGGCGCAGCACCCAGGTCGCCTGCCACACCTCGTCCTCGTCCAGCAGCGACCGCACCCGCACCAGCTCCTCGTACAGGAGCTTGAACAGCAGCTCCTTGACCTGACCCAGGACGTAGAAGGGCAGCTCGGCGGGTGCGTCGGAGCGTGGCTGCTGGAGGGAGAGGAGGACGTCGATGGACTGGTAGTCGATGTACGGGGTCGTGCCGCCCGCGAACTCCACCAGGGGCTCGCCGTCGCGCAGCGCCGCCAGTCGGGCCCGCTCGGCGTCGCTGCCCTTGCCGCCCAGCTCGCAGCCGTGGCCGCCGCCGTGGTCGCCGTCGCACCCGTGGTCGCCGTGGCCGCTGTGGCTCGCAGCCGTCACGCGCCGCACCCCGCAAGCCACTTCTCGCAGGCGCGTGCGTACCGGTCGGCGAACAGCCGGTCGGGCATCGTCACCGAGGCGTACCGGCGGCCGAACCGCGCGTGGTAGGCGCCGAACCACTCCTCGTCGTCGTCCAGGAACAGCACGTCGTGGAAGGCCATGTGCCGCAGGGCGAACAGCGGTACCGGCGCCCGCGAGACCCGCAGGCCCGGGTTGCGGGCCGCGCGCTCGTCGCACGACGGGTGGAACTGACCGAGCATCAGGTAGTGGCGCACCAGCTCCGGTTTGACCCTGCGGTGCGCCTCGTCCAGCAGCGGCAGCGCAGCCGCGTCCAGGCCGGTGAGGACGACGACGAAGGCGTGCAGCGTGCGGTTGCGGATCGGCCACTCCATCTCCTGGAAGGTGTCGACCATCCGGTGCACCAGCGCCACCAGATCCGCCACGTCCGGCTCCGGCCCGACCTCCCACTCCGCCACCCGCAGCGTCTCCGCCTCCATCGCCGGGCCGACGAACGGGCAGACCTGGCCGTCCCGCCCCAGCCGGCCGTGCGGCCGGCACAGGAACTCCTCGAACCAGTGCCACGCCGCGTCCCGTGGTGCCGGGCGGCGCCGGCCACTGTCCCCGTTGGATAAGTCCATTCGGTAAGAATCACGCCATCCCGGGCGGGTACGGCAGACTCATCTCCGTCATCGTGTGCGGGGCGCCGGGGGCCTGCTCCGGGCAGGCGTGCCTGGTGGGGCGGAGCGCAGGTGACGGGAAAGCAGGGAGGCGGTACGAGAGGCCGCTGAGACATGGCTGCTTTGCGTGGTTGCCACCGGCCGGGCCGAGCGTTCCCCGCCTCGCCCGGGCGCGGCCGCGCCACGATGGGGGCGTGGACCCCTCCTCGCGCCCCTTCCGCAGCGCCGTCGGGCTCCGCGACGCCCTCGGCCTGGCGCGGGGCAACGTCCCGCGCCGGCTCACCCAGCTCTACGCGGGGCTGGTCCTCTTCGGCGTGAGCGTCGCCCTGCAACTGCGCGCCGGGCTCGGCCTCAACTCCTGGGACGTCTTCCACCAGGGCGTCGCGGAGCACACCGGGCTGAGCATCGGCACCGTCGTGGTCCTGGCCTCCGCCGCCGTGCTGCTGCTGTGGGTGCCGCTGCGGGTGAGACCCGGCCTGGGCACCGTCTCCAACGTGCTGCTGGTGGGCCTGTCGATGGACGCCACCTTGGCCCTGACCCCCACGCCGCAACCGCTGCTCGTCCGGGTCCCGCTGTTCCTGGTCGCCGTGGTGCTCAACGGAGCCGCGACCGGCCTGTACATCGCCGCCCGCTTCGGACCCGGGCCCCGGGACGGTCTGATGACGGGGCTGTGCCGGGTCACCGGCCGCTCCACCCGGCTGGTGCGGACGGTGCTGGAGGTCACCGTCCTGGTCACGGGCTTTCTGCTGGGCGGTGCCGTCGGTATCGGCACGGTGGTCCACGCGCTGACCATCGGGCCGCTGATCCAGTTCTTCCAGCGGCTGTTCGCCCCGCGGGAGACCGCGGGGGCCGCGGGGCAGGGCCTACCGGGGCAGGCGGCGCCCTGACCCCGGGGGAGGCGCCAGGACGTCGGTCCGTACAGGCACACTGGGAGTCATGGCCATTCATGAAAACCTGCTCGGGGGTCCGCCCCCGACCCACCTTCCCGACGATCCCGGGCCCCGCGAGCTGCTCGCCGCCGGGACGGCACCCGCCGAGGTCGCCGCGCAGTACCCCACCTCGTCGCTGGCGTGGGCGCAGCTCGCCGACGACGCGTTCGAGGCGGGCCGCGTCGTCGAGTCGTACGCCTACGCGCGCACCGGCTACCACCGCGGGCTGGACGCGCTGCGCCGCAACGGCTGGAAGGGGCACGGACCCGTGCCCTTCGAGCACGAGCCGAACCGCGGCTTCCTGCGCGCCCTGCACGCCCTCGCGCGTGCGGCCCAGGCGATCGGAGAGCAGGATGAGTACGAGCGGTGCTCCTCCTTCCTGAAGGAGAGCTCACCGACGGCGGCCGCGACCCTGGGCTGAGCCGGTTGTCGGCACTGGTGACCGGCGCCCGGTGACCGGTGGGTGTACGGCGGTGGTGAGGGCACCCGCTTCGAGACGGGTGACCTTGCCGCCGCCGTCGCACAGCGCGCATGATGCCAGTGGGCCCCCAGGGGCCCGAGGGGACCGGGGCTCCGATGTCTATCTGGAAGGAGCGGACCGCTACCCGGAAGCACAGCGAGTGGAGACAGCGATGTCACACGACCCCGATGCCCCGGTACTGGATTTCGCGGGCACCACACCGTACGAGGACTACGTCCGCGCCGACGTCCTCACCCACCTCCAGGACCCGCTCTCCGACGACCCCGGAGAAATGGCGTTCCTCGTCACCACCCAGGTCATGGAGTTGTGGTTCACCGTCATCGTGCACGAGTGGCAGACGGCGGCGACCCGGCTGCGGCAGGACGACATCGAGGGCGCGCTGGCGGCCCTGAAGCGTTCCACCTACGAGCTCATCTCGCTCAACGCCTCCTGGGAGCCGCTGGCGCATCTGACCCCGGCCCAGTTCAACGCCTACCGTTCGGCGCTGGGCGAGGGTTCCGGCTTCCAGTCCGCGATGTACCGGCGGCTGGAGTTCCTGCTGGGCGACAAGTCCGCCTCCATGCTGGTGCCGCACCGCGGATCGCCCCGGGTGCACGCCGAACTGGAGAAGGCGCTCCACGAACCGAGCCTCTACGACGAGGCGCTGCGCTTCCTCGCCCGGCAGGGGGAGGACGTGCCCGAAGAGGTGCTGCGCCGGGACGTCGCCCGCAAACACGAGCCCGACCCGGGCGTCGAAGCCGTATGGGTACGCGTCTACGAGGGCGACCCGGGCTCCGCGGCACACCGGCTCGGTGAGGCGCTGACCGAGGTCGCCGAGCTGGTCTGGCGATGGCGCAACGACCACCTCGTGGCGACCCGCAGGGCGATGGGGGCCAAGGTCGGCACCGGCGGCTCGGCAGGGGTCGCCTGGCTGGAGAAGCGGGCCGCCAAGCAGGTCTTCCCCGAGCTGTGGACGGCGCGCAGCCATGTCTGACCCCACCGCGGTTCCCGCACCGGTGCCGGCCGGCGAACTGGCCGAGGAAGCCCTCTCCCGGGACGCCGCCGACCCCCTGGCCCATCTGCGTGAGCACTTCGTGCTCGACCCGGCCACCGTCTACCTCGACGGGAACTCCCTCGGCGCGCTGCCCAAGGCCGTCGAGGGACGGCTCGCGGAGGTCGTCTCCCGGGAGTGGGGCCGGTTGCAGATCAGGTCCTGGGAGGAGTCCGGTTGGTGGACCATGCCGGAGCGGGTCGGCGCGCTGGTGGCGCCGCTCATCGGCGCTGCACCGGGACAGGTCGTCGTCTCCGACTCGACCAGCGTGAACGTCCTCAAGGCCGTGGTCGGCGCGGTGCGGATCGCGCGGCAGGACGACCCGGCACGCGACGAACTCCTCGTCGACGCGGCCACCTTCCCCACCGACGGCTACATCGCCGGGTCCGCTGCGCGGCTCACCGGCTGCACGCTGCGCCCCCTCGCGCCCGAGGACGTGCCCGCCGCGGCGGGTCCCCGCACGGCGGCCGTGCTGCTCAACCACGTCGACTACCGCACCGGCGCCCTCCACGACCTGCCCGCCCTGACCGCCGCCGTGCACGCGGCGGGCGCCCTGGCGGTCTGGGACCTGTGCCACAGCGCCGGTGCGCTGCCGGTGGGAGTGGACGCGCACGGAGTGGACTTCGCGGTGGGGTGCACCTACAAGTTCCTCAACGGCGGCCCCGGGGCGCCCGCCTTCCTCTATGTACGCGACGGACTCCAGGAGCGGTTCGACTCCCCGCTGCCCGGCTGGAATTCGCACGCCGACCCGTTCGCCATGGCGCCCGACTACGAGCCCGCGAGCGGCGCGGTCCGCGGCCGGGTGGGCACCCCGGACATCCTGTCCATGGCCGCGCTGGAGACGGCGCTCGGCGTCTGGGAGGGGGTGCGGATCGAGGACGTACGGGCCAAGTCGCTGGCACTCACCGACTTCTTCCTGCGCTGCGTCGCCGCCCACGGGCCGGACGCCTCGGCGGGCGGCTCGGCGGGCGGAGGGCTCTCGGTGCGTTCGGTGACCCCGGCCGAACACGCGCGGCGCGGCAGCCAGATCTCCTTGCTGTGCGACCCGGCGGAGCGGGCGGAGCCGGTGATGAGGGAGCTCGGCGCGCGCGGTGTCGTCGGCGATTTCCGCCGTCCCGGAGTCCTGCGCTTCGGTTTCACCCCGCTCTACACTGCGTTCCAGGACGTCGAGCGTGCCGCCCGCGTCCTTGGTCAGGTGACCGGGGGAATGCGATGAGCCAGGACGAGTACAAGGCCCTGCTGGACCTGCAGCCGGCCGCGCCGGAGCGCCAGGAGCGGTACGGGCCGCACCCCTCGCAGGTCATCGACCTGTACGGGGAGGCCGCAGCGGGTGGCCGGGTGGTGCTGCTGCACGGCGGATTCTGGCGCGAGGAATGGGACCGCAGCCACCTGTCACCGTTCGCCGCCGCGCTGGCGGGCCAGGGCATACCGGTGGCACTGGTGGAGTACCGCAGGATCGGCGGGGACGGCGGCTGGCCCGCGACGGTCGAGGACGTCGACGCGGCCCTCGACCACCTGGGCGCGGTGCCCAGCGTGCTGTTCGGTCACTCGGCGGGCGGCCACCTGGCCCTGTGGGCGGCGGCCAAGCGGGAACGGGCCGCCGGGCGTGTGGTCGTGGTGGCTCCGGTCGCCGACCTGGAGCGGGCCCACCAGATGCGGCTGAACGGCGGAGTGGTCGCCGATCTGCTCGGCGGCGAGGACAAGGTCGCCTCCCTGCTGTCGGAGGCGGACCCCATGCGGCTGCTGCCCCGTCCACCGGTGGAGATCCTGCACGGCACCGCCGATCAGGAGGTCCCCATCGAGCTCTCCCGCCGCTACGCGAACAACTGGGGCGCCCGCCTCCACCTCATGCCGGGCGTGGGCCACTACTCCCCCATCACCCCCCGCACCCCCGCCTTCGACGTGCTGGTCCGCTCCCTTCGCTAGTACGTCGTACACGCGTCCGGCCCCGCTGTCGGCGGGGCCGGAGGCGTGTGGACGCGGCAGCGCCCCGGGGTGTGACGGCTCAGTCGAGTTCGAGCTCGCCGATCCTCGCGCCCGTGTTGAAGTCGGTGATGAGGTTGTCGGAGACGTTGGTGGTCTCGAACTTCTTGATCGAGGTGGTGTCGTTGTCGCTGCTGCTGACTCGCGCGTCCAGGCTGTGCCGGCTGAAGTCCTGGGCGAACGAGGACCAGTTGCTGTCGCCGGCGAAGGCGGTGCCCGCCGAGCCGAGGACGGCGGCGGACGCCAGGACGGCGGCTGCGGTCGCGGTGCGGATGCGCATAGGTGCTCCTTGCGGGTCTGGTGCGCGGTCTCGCGCGGTTCTGCCTGTGCGTCGAGACCCCTTCCACACCTCGCAGCTGAACGATCATCATTAGTCCGTATGTGCCGGTCGTATACCCCGCACGGACGCGTCCGAGGTGCGCGGACCCCCGAATCGGCAGACATCCACGGGGCGGCTGCTCCCCGCTCGCTCGCCCCCCGGCACGCTTCCCCCACGAACACAGACCGGACCGAGGCGGTAGAAGTCGGCGTCACCCTGGGCCTGTTCGCGGCATGGGCGCTGCACGACGCGGAGGAAGTAGCCATGATGCCCCGCTGGACCCGTACCCGCCTTCCCGAGCTGCGGGAGCGGATACCCGGCGTACCGGAGGCGCTGTGGGCGCGGCTGGAGTCGATGGACGGCCGCCGGTTCGCCACCGCGGTCGGCGTCATGGCCGTCATCGTGGCGGCGGCAGCCGCGGACGGCTACCGCACGGGGGGCCGCGGCGGCTTCTACCAGGGGGCGCTGGGGGCACCTCCCAGCGGTAGCTGGGGGAGGATTCGGGCTGCACGGCCTCCTGCACCTCGCCCAGGCCGCCGCCACCCGCGGCTCCACCCCCGGCTCGGTGACCTCCCCGCTGCTGGTGATCCCCTTCACCGCCCGGGCCCGCAAGCGGCTGCGCGCAGCGGGCGTACTCCGCCCGACGACCGCACGGGAGGTGGTGCTCGGCATCGGCGCCGCCGCAGCCGCGACAGCGGTCTCACACGGCGTCGCCGACCTGCTGCTGCGCGCCCTGGAAGGGCGCGGGCCTCAGTGCACGTAGCGCTTCAGCGGCTCCGTCTCCAACGAGATCCCGCCCGGATCGGGGATGTCCACCTGCTCCCCGAACGACGCCGTGTGCAGATCGCGGTAGCGGCCTGCCTCCTGGTTCGGATTGGTGTGGACGACGACTTCGCACCGGTCGCGGTCGATGAGGAGATAGACGGGGATACCCGCCGCCCCGTACGCGGCCGGCTTCTCCCGGCGGTCCCGCTGGTCGGTGTCGGAGTCGTAGGAGGTGACCTCGACGGTCATCAGCACCCCTGCGGGGTCGGCCCACTCACCCTGGCCCACGAAATGATCGATGGGTACGAGCGAGCCGTCCGGGCGCGCTCTGCCCTTGCGGCAGGCGCCGACCTTCAGACCTTGCAACGGATGGAGAGCAAGCTCCGGGCGGGACTGCATGCACTGCCGCAGCAGCCACATGGTGATCGTTCCGCGATCTCCGTCCGGCACTGCTTTCTCCGCGATCCGTCCGTCGATGAACTCCAACGTGACGGTCTCGGGGGCGGTCGAGGCGAGCCGTTCGAACTCCTCGACCGTCATACGAGACGTGCGCTCGGCCATAGCCGTCATGCTGTGCCTCCTTCCAGGCGGAGGCCAGGGTGATCCCGCCGGGCCGACCGCGGAGGGGGATTCCCTCGCGGTTGGCCCGAACGGGTGGACGGTGGACGTGCGGGTGCTCAGAGGAAGGAGTTGATCTCGATCGTCTCGTCGCGGCCGGGGCCGACGCCGATGGCGGAGATGGGGGCTCCGGACATCTCCTCCAGGGCCTTGACGTAGGCCTGGGCGTTCTTGGGCAGGTCGCCGAAGGTCTTCGCCTTGGTGATGTCCTCGCTCCAGCCGGGGAGGTACTCGTAGACCGGCTTGGCGTGGTGGAAGTCGCTCTGGTTGTAGGGGAGCTCCGTGGTGCGCTCGCCCTCGATCTCGTAGGCGACGCAGACCGGGATCTGCTCCCAGCCGGTGAGCACGTCCAGCTTGGTGAGGAAGAAGTCGGTGAGGCCGTTGACGCGGGTCGCGTAGCGGGCGATGACCGCGTCGAACCAGCCGCAGCGCCGGTTGCGGCCCGTGGTGACGCCGAACTCGCCACCGATGCGGCGCAGCGCCTCGCCGTCGTCGTCGAACAGCTCCGTCGGGAAGGGGCCCGCGCCCACCCGGGTGGTGTAGGCCTTCAGGATGCCGATGACCCGGCTGATCTTCGTCGGGCCGACTCCGGCGCCGGTGCAGGCGCCGCCCGCGGTCGGGTTGGAGGAGGTGACGAACGGGTACGTGCCGTGGTCCACGTCCAGCAGCGTGCCCTGGCCGCCTTCGAACAGGACGACCTTCCCCTCGTCGATCGCGTCGTTGAGGATCAGGGTGGTGTCGGCGACGTAGCCGCGGATCTGCTCCGCGTAGCCCAGCAGCTCCTCGGCGACCTGCTGCGCGGAGATCGCGCGGCGGTTGTAGAGCTTGGCCAGCACCTGGTTCTTGAAGTCGAGCGCCGCCTCGATCTTCTGCAGCAGGATCGACTCGTCGAACAGGTCCTGGACGCGGATGCCGACCCGGTTGATCTTGTCGGCGTAGCTGGGGCCGATGCCGCGCCCCGTGGTGCCGATGCGGCGCTTGCCCAGGAACCGTTCCGTCGTCTTGTCGAGCGTCGCGTGATACGGGGTGATCAGGTGCGCGTTACCGCTGACCAGCAGCTTGGAGGTGTCGACGCCGCGCTCCTGGAGCCCGCTCAGCTCGGAGAGCAGGACCGAGGGGTCGACGACGACTCCGTTGCCGATGACCGGGGTGCACCCCGGGGAGAGGATCCCGGACGGGAGGAGATGCAGCGCGTATTTCTGGTCGCCGACGACGACCGTGTGGCCGGCGTTGTTGCCGCCCTGGTAGCGCACCACATAGTCCACGGAGCCACCGAGCAGATCGGTGGCCTTTCCCTTGCCTTCGTCACCCCACTGAGCACCGAGCAGCACAAGTGCGGGCACAGGCGTACACCCCTTCCGGGCGGGGCATGTCCCACGTGCGGTGGCGCCACTCGGCGCCCTCGCAAGAGCCGCAGGCCGGTACCCCAGATAGAGGAAGCCCCTGGCGCAACAGCGGCAGGGGCTCTTGCACCGAGAGATTACCGAACAATTCTCCCGGGTGACGAACAGGGGAGTGCCCCGAGCCGGACGGACGTACGAACCAGCACCACCTCAGTACGCAAGGGAAGTACGCATCGGAACCATCCGGATCCCTCCGGATTCATGAGGAAGGATCGTGGTGTCGGCTCCAGATTCCGCGAGGCCCCCCGCGAGCGTGGACCAGGCCGCCGGGGGCTCCCCCCGTGCGAACAGCTCGGGGGAGGTTCCGCTGCTCGTGGTCGTCGACCCGGTTGCCCGGCTCACGGACGCCGAGTCCGTCCGGATCGCGCGTGACGTGCTGCGTGCGGGCACGCCGGGGCTCAAGCTGTGTCTCCCCGACGACCCGGACCAGACGCCGCGGCTGCTGGCCCGGCGCGGCGGCAGACGCCCCGTTCTGGTCGGCAACGACCGGGCCCTGCTGCGCGCGGTCCAGCATCTGCACGGGGAGCGCGCCCTGGCGGAGACGGCGCTGTCGGTGGTGCCGGTCGGCAACGGGCCCTCGGTCGCCCTCGCCCGCAGCCTCGGGCTGCCGCTGGACGCGGTCTCGGCGGCCCGTACGGTGCTGCGCGGCAACCCGCGCGCGCTGGACCTGCTGGTCGACGAGGAGGACGGGGTCGTCCTGGGCGGTCTGCGCACCGAAGGGCATCCGCCCGCCGTCCCGCCGCGCCGCGGGGGCAACCCCGCGTCCCCGCCCCCGCCGTGGCGGCGGATGTATCAGGCGCTGGCTCGCACGGTGCAGTCCCGCGCGGCGCAGTCCCGCAAGCCCCGTGCGGGGGAGCGCACGGCGGACGACCGGCGGGCCGTGCCGACGGCCCCCGCACCCCGTACGCCGCACCGGCACTCGGTGCAGCGGCTGCGGGTGGAGGCGGACGGCGCGGTGGTGGCCGGTCCGGACCGGCCGGTGACGGATGTGACGGTGCGGACGACCGGCGCCGACGGGCTCGCCGAGGTGTCCGTCCAGCCGCTGACCGGCACGCCCGTGCGGGTACGGGCGAGAACCGTGACGGTCTCGGCGCCGGAGGGCTTCCGCTACCGCGCCGACGCCGATGCCGGGGCTTCGGCCGCCCCCGCCGAGTCCCGCACCTGGACCGTGCGTCCCCGCGCCTGGCAGCTGGTCCTACCAGCAGGCTGACCCGCGTGGAGGCTGCGCTTGCCCACCCTGCTCCCCCAAGCTCTTCGAGCTGGGGGTACCCCCACGGCCACGACACACCCGCAGTCCGCAAGCGGGGGCCAGGGGCACCCCCTCATCGGAGCACGAGAGAGGGCTCAACCCTTGCGCGACTGCCAGCGCTTGAGCATGTCCTCCAGCCCGTGCTGCATGAATTCGAGGAACTCCGCGCTCTCCTGCACCCGGCGTCCGCCGGGGGAGTCGGTGCCGAGGGCCTCGGCGCCGGAGTTCAGGGTGACCAGCCAGCGGCTGAGCACGTTGTCGCGGCTGAGCAGGGTGCTGTACCAGACGTCCTGGTGCAGCGTGTAGCGCTCGCGGCGGGAGCCGGGGTCGCGCTGCCGGGAGATCATCCCCACCTGTGCGAGGTAGCGCACGGCGCCGGAGATGGCGGCGGCGCTGGCCTGGAGCCGTTCGCTCAGCTCGACGGAGGTGAGGGCGCCGTCCTCGGAGGCGAGCAGGCAGGCGAAGACACGGGACGCCATGCGCTGCATGCCTGCCTCGGTGAGGTCGGCGGCGAACCGTTCGACGAAGGGGGAGACCCTCTTCTCGTAGTCCTCCACGGAGTCTTCTGCCACGTCTGTCAGCTTCTCCCTGCTCAGCGGTCCTGGGGACGACCCTAACGCTTCCTTAACTTCACAAATTTGTGAAATGAGCGTAGCTTCCAAAACATGAACGCGTCCATCACGGCCACCCGCTCCGCGGCGCCCGCCACCACGGCGATCTCCGTGTCCGGCCTCGTCAAGACCTTCGGCCGGACCCGTGCCCTCGACGGACTGGACCTCGAGGTCGCCACCGGCGAGGTGCACGGCTTCCTCGGCCCGAACGGAGCGGGGAAGTCCACGACCCTGCGCATCCTGCTCGGCCTGCTCCGCGCCGACACCGGCACCGCGCGGCTGCTGGGCGCCGACCCCTGGCACGACGCGGTCGCCCTGCACCGGCGGCTCGCCTACGTACCCGGCGACGTCGAGCTGTGGCCCAACCTCACCGGTGGCGAGGCCATCGACCTGCTCGCCAGGCTGCGCGGCGGTCTGGACCCCAAGAAGCGGGCCGAGCTGATCGAGCGCTTCGACCTCGACCCGACGAAGAAGGGCCGCAGCTACTCCAAGGGCAACCGGCAGAAGGTGGCCATCATCGCCGCGCTCGCCTCCGACGCCGAACTGCTGCTGCTGGACGAGCCCACCGCCGGGCTCGACCCCCTGATGGAGGTCGTCTTCCAGGACGTCATCGTCCAGGCGAAGGCCCAGGGCCGCACCGTCCTGCTCTCCAGCCACATCCTGTCCCAGGTCGAGAAGCTCTGCGACCGGGTGAGCATCGTCCGGCTCGGCAAGATCGTGCAGTCCGGGACGCTCGGCGAGATGCGCCATCTGACCCGTACGACCATCGAGGCGGAGATCGACCTGCCGGGGACGTCGGCCGGCGCGAGCTCCGAGGTGGCCGGCCTCGCCGACCTGCCCGGCGTCCACGACCTGGTGACCGAGGGCGACCGGGTGCGCTTCGCCGTCGACGGCGCCCACCTCGACGCGGCCGTACGCCGGCTGAGCGGGCTCGGTCTGCGCAGCCTCGTCAGCCACCCGCCGACGCTCGAAGAGCTGATGCTGCGGCACTACGGCGACGAGCTCTCCGAGCGCGGGCACGCCCCGTCCGGCCCCGGCCCGGACTCCCCGGGCACCTCCGGCTCCTCGGCGGCGGCCCAGGGCGGCTCCGCGGCCGCGCAACTCCCTGACCAGGCCGGACAGTCCACCGACCCGGCCACGGAGGGCGGATCGCGATGAGCACCGTCACCGACGCCACGCCCCGCACCGGGGCCGTGCACCAGGAGAGCCGGCCGGCCGGTACCGCGCTCGCCGGTACGGGCACCCTCTTCCTGTTCGCGCTGCGCCGCGACCGGGTGCGGCTGCCCGTCTGGGTGCTGGCGGTTGTCTTCCTGACCCTCTCCACCGTCCAGAAGGCCACGGACATGGCGCCGGACGACCCGGACAAGGCCGCCGACATGGTCAAGACCCTCAGCGGCCCCGCCATGCTCGCCATGACCGGACCCGAGCACTACCTCTCCCACCTCACCCCCGCCTCCATGCTCAGCCTGCTGATGCTGGGCTACGGCGCGATCCTGGCCGGGCTGATGAGCGTGCTGACCGTCGTGCGGCACACCCGCGCCGACGAGGAGAGCAACATCGCCGAGCTCGTCCGCTCCGGCGTCGTCGGCCGGCACGCCACCCTCACCGCTGCCCTCGCCACGGCGGCGACCGCCAACGTGGTGCTCGGCCTGCTGCTGGCCGGGACGCTGCCCGGCGCCGGACTCGGCGGCGCCACCGCGGGCGGAGCCCTGCTCTACGGCGCGGCACTCACCGTCATCGGCCTCGTCTTCACGGGCGTCGCCGCCGTGACCGTGCAGCTGTCCGCGCACACCCGGGCCGCCTCCGGCCTGGCACTGGCCGTGCTGGGCGCCGCCTACGCGCTGCGCGCCGCGGGTGACGTCGGCACCGAAGCCGTCTCCTGGCTCTCCCCGGTCGGCTGGATCCAGCGCGCCTACCCCTTCGCCGACAACCGCTGGTGGCCGCTGCTGCCCGCCCTCGCCCTGGCCGTCGGCGCGGCCGCCGCCGGGTACGTGCTCAGCACCCGGCGCGACGTGGGCGCCGGCCTGCTGCCGCCCCGGCAGGGCAGCCCCGGTGCCTCCGCCGCACTCACCCACCCGCTCGGCTTCGCCGTCCGGCTGCACCGCGGGCTGTTCGTCGGCTTCGGCGCGGCGCTGCTGCTGCTCGGCGCGATGTACGGCTCGCTCCTCGGTGACGTCGACGACATGCTCAAGGATCTGGACGACGTCCGGGAAGCGCTCGCCGAGACGGGCGGCAGCCTCGTGGAGTCGTTCGCCTCGATGGTGATGCTCGTGGTCGTCGTCGTCGCCTCGCTCTTCGTGGTGATGGCCACGCTGCGGCTCCGCTCGGAGGAGACCGCAGGCCGCGTCGAGTCCCTGCTGGCCACCGGCCTGTCCCGGTCCCGCTGGGTCGGCTCCCACCTGGTGGCCGCACTGGTAGGCGGCACCCTCGTGCTGCTGCTCGGCGCGCTCGGCCTCGGCCTGGCGGGGGCCGCCTCCGCGGGCGACGGCTCCCTGGCCACCCAGCTGGTGGGCGGGGGCCTGGCCTACGCCCCGGCGCTGTGGGTGACCGGCGGCTTCGCCGTCCTGCTGTTCGGCTGGGCGCCGCGCGCGACCGCGTTCGCCTGGGCGGTTCCCGTCTACGGCTTCGTCGTCGGCTACCTCGGCAAGCTCCTCGACCTGCCCGCCTGGCTGAACAACTTCTCCCCCTTCGGCCACGTCCCGCAACTCCCCGCCGAGGAGATGCGCTGGACCCCGATGGTGCTGCTGACGCTGGTGGCCGCCGCCCTGGTGGCAGCCGGTCTCGCGGGGTTCCGCGCACGGGACCTGGAGACGAAGTAACGCGTCCGGGCACGGGGCGCCCTCCTGCCGGGGGCGGGGCGCCCCGACGGCTCACCCGACGGCTCATCCGGCGGGCGCGTACCGCAGCGCCGGCCGCCAGTCACGCTCACCGCTCACCACTCACGGTTTCTCCGGGTGAAGGGCCTCCATCGCGTCGGAGAGCCGCCGCAGTGCCTCCGCCACCCGGGCGAACTCGGCCTCGCCGCCGAGCTCTTCGCACAGGCGGTGGGCCAGATCGGCGTGGCCGGGGACGGTGCGCTCGACGGCGGCGCGGCCCTCCCGGGTGGGGGTGAGGAGTTTGGCGCGGCGGTGGGCCGGGTTGGGTTCGTACGCGGCCAGGCCCCGCTCGACCAGCAGGTCCGCGACGCGCTGCACGCTCTGCCGGGTGATGCCCATGGCGCGGGCTATCCCGGAGACGGGGAGCGGTTCGCGGAGCACGGCGCCGAGCACCTGCCACCAGGCGGCGGTCAGCCCGGCCGGACGGGCGATCAGCTCGGAGGCCGCCAGGAACTGGCCGTTGAGCCGGAAGACGGCCAGTGCGGTCTCGCTCAGCAGCTCGGTCCCGTTCGGCGGGTGGGCCGCGACGGGCCGCTCGACCGGGCGGCCCTGCTCAGCTGTCGGCCCCGTCATGCCTGCGCCGCCGCGAGGATCGCGTAGGCCTCCGGGTCGGAGTGCTGGTGGAGCCGGTAGAAGGCGTCCACGACGGGGGGCTCGTAGACGCCCAGCCGGGAGAGGATCTCGCGGGCGAAGGCGACGGGTTCGGTCGGTCCGGCCGTGATCAGATCGCGGTCGGTGACCGCGTCGGCGTCGCGGTAGCGGTCGCCGCCCCGGTAGCCGTTGGCCGCCTGGAGGAACTCCCGGGCGGCGCTGGTGTGCGCGCGCTCGTCGAGCAGCCCCTCGTCCGCGAGGCCGTAGACGGCTCCGCAGATGGCGGCGACGGGCACACCCGCGTGCAGGAACTCCCGCGCGGTGTACGCGAAGTCGGCGAGCGCGCCGCTGGTCCAGCTGTCGGCGCCGGGCAGGATCAGCAGCCTGCTGTCCAGGGGCCGCAGACCGTCGAGCGTCATGTCGGGCTCGATGCGCAGACCGCCCCTGGTGGTGACGGTGTCGCCGGTGAGGCCGACGGTGCGCACCCCTCCGGGCAGGTGGGCGACGGCGTGACCGTACTCCCAGTCGGCGACGGTGTCGTACACGGCGAGATGGACGGTCATGGCGGCCTCCATGGGCGCTCGATGGCGAATGACAGAATACTGTCTTTTCGACAGCGTGCTGTCAAGCAAGACTGTGCGCGAGCCGCCACCCGCGGATCACGCGGGCAGTGGGCGTTCGTGTACGACGTGTTTCATCACCAGCGTGGAGCTCAGCCGCTGGACGCCCGGCAGGGTGGCGAGGTTCTCGTCGTAGAGGCGCTGGAAGGCGGGCAGGTCGGCGGTGACGACGCGGAGCAGGTAGTCGGGGTCGCCGAAGAGCCGCTGGGCCTGGACGACCTGGGGGAGTTCGGTGAGGGCCTGCTCGAAGGCGGAGATGGTGGTGCGGTCCTCCTGGCGCATGGTGACGAAGACGAGGGCGTCGAAGGTGAGGCCGACGGCGTCGGTGTCGACCACGGCGCGGTAGCCGCGGATGGCGCCGCTGCGTTCCAGTTCGCGCAGTCGGCGGTGGCACGGGGAGAGGCTGAGGCCCACGCGGGCGGCCAGCTCGGTGACGGTCAGGCGGCCGTCGTTCTGGAGCTCCGCAAGAATCTGCCGGTCCATGTCGTCCATGGGGGAGATTCTTCCATGGGGGGCGCGTCAGGCGACTGGATCGGGGAACACCTTCGGGGCATTTCTTTCTATTCTTCCTCCCTGTATCCGTCAGAGAGGGAGGACCGCCCGATGGCTGCCAGCTCCATAGCCGCGTTTTTCGCCGTTTCCTTTCTTCTCGTCCTCGTCCCGGGCGCGGACTGGGCGTATGCGATCACCTCGGGGTTGCGGGACCGGTCCGTGGTGCCGGCTGTCGGCGGGCTGATGCTGGGGTACGTGGGGCTCACGGCCGTCGTCGTGGCGGGGGTGGCGGCCGTGGTCGCCCGGACGCCCGGCGTACTGACGGCGCTCACCATGCTGGGCGCCGGCTATCTCGTCTGGCTCGGCGCCACGACGTTCGCCGGGGCGAAGGAGGCGGGGCCGCCGCGCGCCGAGGAGGGCGCCGCCGCGGGACCGGGCGCCCGCTCCCGGGTGCTCAAAGGCGCCGGCGTCAGCGGACTGAATCCCAAGGCGCTGCTGCTGTACGTGGCGCTGCTGCCCCAGTTCGCCGACCAGCACGGCCACTGGCCGCTCGCCGTGCAGATCGGGCTGCTCGGGCTGCTGCACATGTGCATCGCGGGCGCCGTCTATCTGGGGGTGGGCTCGCTGGCCCGTACCGTCCTGCGTGCCCGCCCCACCGCCGCCCGCGTCATCACCCGGCTCTCCGGGATCGCGATGATCCTGCTGGGCGCCGTGCTGCTGGTGGAGCAGCTGCCGCACTGAGGCGGCCGTCCCGCGGACGGTGGTCGGCCGGCGCGATACCTCTCTCCTGCCGTTCCTCGTGCCGTTGCTCGTGGCGTTCCTCGTGCCGTTTCTCTCGGCGTTTCTCTCCTCGTTCGACCTCGCTCCACGCCCTCCCCGCACGCTGAAGTGGAGGGCGACATTACGCTGGCTGTCACCCTTCCGGGGGCCTCCCCGCCCGGAAGGCGTCCGTCCTGGGCCGGGCGGACACCACGCGAGTGAACCGAGGTACCGACCGTGACAATGCAGCACCCCTCATCGCCCGATCCGTCCGCCGCCTCGACAGCCACCTCCGTCCCGGACCCCGCCGCCGGTCAGGCGGTGTACGACGCCGACCGGGCACATGTGTTCCACTCGTGGTCGGCGCAGGGGCAGATCGACCCGCTCCCGGTGGCGGGCGCCGAGGGTGCGTACTTCTGGGACTACGAGGGGAAGCGGTACCTCGACTTCACCAGCGGCCTCGTCTTCACCAACATCGGCTACGCGCACCCCAAGGTCGTCGCCGCGATCCAGGAGCAGGCTGCGAAGATGTGCACCTTCGCACCGGCCTTCGCCGTGGAGGCGCGTTCCGAGGCGGCCCGGCTGATCGCCGAGCGGACCCCGGGCGACCTCGACAAGATCTTCTTCACCAACGGCGGCGCCGACGCGGTCGAGCACGCCGTCCGCATGGCCCGCCTGCACACCGGCCGGCCCAAGGTGCTCTCCGCCTACCGCTCGTACCACGGCGGCACCCAGCAGGCCATCAACCTCACGGGTGACCCGCGCCGCTGGGCCTCCGACAGCGGTACCGCGGGCGTCGTCCACTTCCACGGGCCGCACCTGTACCGCACGCCGTTCTACTCCGAGACCGAGGAGCAGGAGTGCGAGCGGGCGCTGGCCCACCTGGAGCAGACGCTCGCGTACGAGGGGCCGCAGACCGTCGCCGCCGTGATCCTGGAGACCATCCCCGGCACCGCCGGGATCATGCCGCCGCCGCCCGGCTATCTGGCGGGGGTCCGGGAGATCTGCGACCGGTACGGCATCGTCCTCGTCCTGGACGAGGTGATGGCGGGCTTCGGCCGCACCGGCACCTGGTTCGCCGCCGACCTCTACGGCGTCGTACCCGATCTGCTGACGTTCGCGAAGGGCGTCAACTCCGGCTATGTGCCGCTCGGCGGGGTCGCGATCGGCGCGAAGATCGCCGAGACCTTCGACCGGCGCCCCTACCCCGGTGGCCTCACCTACTCCGGCCACCCGCTGGCCTGCGCCGCCGCCGTCGCGACGATCCGCACCATGGCCGAGGAGGGTATCGTCGAGCACGCCGCGCAGCTGGGTGAGACCGTTATCGGCCCGGCGCTGCACGAGCTGGCCGCCCGTCACCCCTCGGTCGGCGAGGTGCGCGGCACCGGCGCCTTCTGGGCGCTCGATCTGGTGCGTGACCGGGAGACCCGCGAGCCGCTGGTCCCCTACAACGCGACCGGCGCCGACAACGCACCCATGGCCGACTTCGCCGCGGCGGCCAAGCGCGGCGGCCTGTGGCCGTTCGTCAACATGAACCGCACCCACGTCGTACCGCCGTGCAACATCACCGAGGCCGAGCTCAAGGAGGGTCTGGACGTGCTGGACGAGGCCCTGACCGCGGCCGACGCACACACCACCGCGGGTGCCGGGGCCGCGACGGCGGACGCAGGGGGCACGGGGGCGTGATCAAACGCAGCACCCTGCGCTCGCAGATCGCCACGGCACTGCGCGACGAGATCCTGGCCGGCCGCCTCGCCACGGGCCGCGACTTCACGGTCAAGGAGATCGCCGAGCAGTACGGCGTCTCCGCGACGCCCGTCCGTGAGGCGCTGGTCGATCTCGCGGCGCAGGGGCTGCTGGACGTCGAACAGCACCGCGGCTTCAGGGTGCACGAGTTCACCTTCGCGGACTACCGGGCCATGTGCGAGGCGCGGGAGCTGGTGGTGGACGGCGTCTTCCAGGGGATCGAGGGCACCCCGGAGCCCGCCGGGGAGCCGGCGGACGGCGCGGGCGCCTCGGCGACCGCCGCCGGTGCCTCGGTCGCCCGCCGGGCGCTCGGCGGTCTGCGGCCCGAGGTGCTGGCCTCCGTACGCCGCCGCGCTGACGCCGCCGAACGCGCGGCGCGCGCCGGGGACCTCGATGTGCTGATCGCCTACGACCTGCGGTTCTGGCGGGAGTTGAGCGGGCTGCTCGGCAACCCCTACGTCTGCGACTTCCTCGATCGGCTCCGCGTCCAGTGCTGGGTGTTCGCCGTCCCGGTGCTGCGCGGGTACGCCTCGCTGCGCGGCCGGCTGTGGTCGGGGCACAACGCGCTGCTGGACGCCGTCGAGTCGGGGGACGCGCGGGCGGCCCGCGAGGTCATCGCCACCTACAACCACCACGCGCTGGCCCAGGTGGGCGCGGACACCGCCACCGACGGCCCGGCGACGGGCCCGAGGGGCGCCGGCACGGACGGCCTGCGGAAAAATGCTGCGGACAACTCGGCGGACCACTCCGCAGAATCGGACGCATGAACGTTCATCCTGATCGCGTCCGCCCCCTGGTCGCCCCCGCCGCCCGCACCGGGCGCACGCCGCTGCCGGACGGCCGGGAACTGGGGTGGGCGGAGTGGGGACCGGCCGACGGCGTTCCCGTCCTGTTCTCACCGGGCGCCGCCACCACCTGCTCCCTCGGCTTCGGCGCCGGCGTCGTCGACGCGCTCGGCGTGCGGCTGATCGCCCTCGACCGCCCGGGGCTCGGCGCCTCCACGCCCGCGCCCGGCCGCACGTTCGCGGACTTCGCCGCCGACGTCGCCGCGTTCGCCGGGGCGCGCGGACTGGACCGGCCCGCGATGGTGGGCAACTCCCAGGGGGCGCCCTTCGCGCTGGCCTGTGCGGCCCATGGGGCGATCCGTGCGCTGGCGGTGGTCTCCGGCGCCGACGAGGTGGCCGACCCCCGCTTCGCCGAGCCGCCCTTCACCGACGTACTCCCCGCCGACCTGTACCGGCTCACGGCGCTCGCCACCGGCGAACCGGAGGCGGCGCACGCGGAGTTCGCGGCCTTCACCCCCGCCAGGATGTGGGAGATGGTGCTGGCCGGCAGCCCGCCCTGCGACCGCGCCGTCTACGAGAGCGCCGACTTCGCGGTGGCCTACCGACGTGCGCTGCGGGAGGCGTCCACGCAGGGCCCCGACGGATATGCCCGCGACACGGTGCTGGCCATGGGGCGCTGGGACATCGACCTGGCGGCGATCGGTGTGCCGGTCGATCTCTGGTACGGCGACCAGGACTTCGGCCACTCGCCCGACCAGGGGGAAGGGCTGGCGGCACGGATTCCGGGCGCCGTACGGCGGGTTGTGCCGGGAGCGGGTGGTGCACTGCTGTGGACGCACGCCTCCGCGGTGCTGCGGGTGCTGACGGAGCGCTCCGGGGGCGCACCCGGGTCCGGAACGGGTGCGTGAGCTTCGCGCCCGGCAGGGGACGGACCGCAGGAGGCCGCACTACGCTGGGCTGCAGGCAGGTCCCTGACGGTATTGGAGCGCCCCTTGGCCTGTGATCTCTGGCTCGTACCCCTTGTCGATGTGCTCTGCCACAGCCCCGACAACCCCTTCTCGGAAGAGATCGCCACCTACGACAGGGCACTCACCGAGGCCGGCCTGCCCACGGTGCCCGTCTTCGGCTACATGCCGGGCCTCTCCGGCGACGTCGCCCCGGTCGCCGGCTTCGACTACGAGGCCCTGCACTATCTGCGCCGCGCCTATCTGCTGCTGGCCTCCGGCCTGGAGGTCACGCCGGTGGGGGAGTTGGGCAGCGACTACGAGCAACTCCTGGAGATGTTCGAGCAGACGGCGCAGCAGTCGCACCTGGTGTGGCACTACGACCACGCGGGCGCCTACATCCCGGTGGACTTCCAGGCCCCGCTGTACGACGACGAACTGCTGGAGGGCGGCGGCCCGTTGGGCTCCAGCCACGGCCTGCTGCGGGAACTGCAGCTGGTGGGCCCGCACCTGGGGATCGACCCCGACAACCCGCCGCCGGCGCCGGCCGCGCCGCTGCGCCCCACCGAACTGGACGAGCCCGCGGCCTCCGCCGCCATCGGCTACGAGGACGGCACCCCCTTCGGCAGGGAGCGGCACGTGTGGCTGAGCCTGCACGCGGCCGCCACCCGCAGTCTGGCCCAGGGGTCGATGATCGTGTTCGGCTGACCGCCCTCGCGCGGACGCGCCTCCCGCACCGGCCCGCGGGCCGGGGAGGCGCGCCCCGCGAGGGCGGGGACCACCGGTCAGCCGCCCGGTGGCCGCTGGCGGGGCATGGTGGCCCAGCCCCCGGACCCGTTGGGCGGTGGCGGCAGCCGGCGCAGCGGGGTGCCCCGTGCGCCGGGGCCCGCGCTCTGCGAGGCCAGTACGAGGGGGGAGCCCGCGGTACGGAAGGAGACCATCCAGTCGACCGTTTCGGCGCGTACGGTCTCGTTCACGTCCTCCGAGAAGCGCCGCAGCACCGCGAGCGCCCGTTCGGCCGCCTCACCGGCCGTCCCCTCGGCCGGGCCGAGGACCTCGCGGACGTTCTCGGCAGCCCACTCGTACCGCAGCGTCTCCAGCCGCCGATGGATGGCCAGCGCGGCGGCGACGTCCCGCATCCATCCGGACGTCAGTCCCAGCCAGCGGTCCGCGAGGGCGCAGACGGCGGCGCACAGCAGCGCGACATAGCCGATGTAGCCGGAGCGCCCCTGCGCTAAGGCGACGCCCGCCAGATCGGCGAGCGGTACCAGGGCGCCCACGGCGGCCCCTGCCACCACACCGCCCCGCAGCCAGCGCGCCCACCGGCGCTTGCGTACCCGGTCCGCCAGATACCACTCGACGAGGCGCATCGCCTCCTGCTCCACCCACTGGTACAGCTCTTCGAGGCGCTCGGCGGGCTCGTTCCAGTCCCCGGACGGGAACCCCCGCCCCAGCAGATCCGGCTGCTTGACCCGCTTCACCCATGCTCCTTCGTCGTGTGTCCGGCGGTCCCGGTGGTCCCGGCGCTCCGGCGGCCTCCCTTCCTACCGCCAAAAGTGGGACCACGCCGACGATCCGCGCCGATTTCCCCCCAGAAGTGGCGCACGATCGGGTATAGGGCGCCGCCGTATCACTCGTAAGGGCCGCTCAAGCGGCGGCGCACGGCCCGCTAGGGTTGGCGGCGTGAGGATTCTGGTCATTGGCGGCGGTGCCCGCGAACACGCAATCTGTCGCTCGCTCTCCCTCGACCCCGAGGTCGGCGCCGTGCACTGTGCGCCCGGCAACGCCGGGACCGCCGAGGTGGCCACGCCGCACGCCGTGGACCCGCTCGACGGTGACGCGGTCGCCGCGCTCGCCGCCTCCGAGGAGGTCCGCGCCGACCTCGTCGTCATCGGCCCCGAGGCCCCGCTGGTGGCGGGCGTCGCCGACGCGGTCCGCGAACGCGGTATCCCCGTCTTCGGCCCGTCCGCCGAGGCGGCCATGCTGGAGGGTTCCAAGGCGTTCGCCAAGGAGATCATGGCGGGCGCCGGGGTGCCGACCGCGCGCAGCTATGTGTGCACCAACCCCGAGGAGGCCGACGCCGCGCTGGACGCGTTCGGCCCGCCCTACGTCGTCAAGGACGACGGCCTGGCCGCGGGCAAGGGCGTCGTGGTGACCGACGACATCGAGCAGGCGCGCGCCCACGCCCGCGCCTGCGGTGGCGCCGTCGTGATCGAGGAGTTCCTGGACGGCCCGGAGGTCTCCCTCTTCGCGGTGACCGACGGCGAGACCGTCGTTCCCCTGCAGCCCGCACAGGACTTCAAGCGCGCGTACGACGCCGACGAGGGCCCCAACACCGGCGGTATGGGCGCCTATTCGCCGCTGCCGTGGGCGGACCCGAAGCTGGTGGACGAGATCACCACGACGGTCCTGGAGCCGACCGTGGCGGAGCTGCGCCGCCGCGGCACCCCGTTCTCCGGGCTGCTGTACGCGGGATTGGCCCTCACCTCGCGCGGTGTGCGGGTCATCGAGTTCAACGCCCGGTTCGGCGATCCGGAGACGCAGGCCGTCCTCGCGCGGCTGCGCTCGCCGCTGGGCGGGCTGCTGTACGCGGCGGCCACCGGGGCGCTCGCCGACTTCCCGGCGCTGCGCTGGAGCGACGGCGCGGCCGTCACCGTCGTGGTCGCTGCCGACGGTTATCCGGCGGGGCCTCGTACGGGTGATGTCATCGAGGGCCTGGCCGAGATCGAACAGGAGGACGGCCCTCAGGCGTACGTCCTGCACGCCGGAACCAGGGCGGACGAGGACGGCACGGTGCGCAGCGCGGGTGGCCGCGTGCTGTCGGTCACCGCGACCGGGGTGGATCTCGCCGAAGCCCGCGAGCGGGCGTACGCGGCGGTCGGCCGGGTGCGGCTGGCCGGCTCGCACCACCGCACGGACATCGCCCGGCGGGCCGCGGCTCAGGCCGCCGAGGGCTGACCCGGCAGCTGTGCCGGAGCCGGTTCCGCCGGCCGCGACCCATATACCTCCGGTCCGGCGCGGGCAAGAGCTCTCCCCAAAGCCATTCCATCGAGTGACGACGCCCGCTTACGGCTGACGCCTGCCAGAGCCCCAACTATGGTGCCCGACAAGCGCGGTGGCGCCGCCGTCAGGCGTGCCCCGAGCGGTGTGCGGACGGCGTACGGGCTGCTCGCGCGCGGTGCCACCGACCGCCGGTGGACCGTCCGTCGTCCGGCGCAGCGCGCGTTGCGGTGTCGGAGCACGGTGACACAGTGGGTGGAAGCCGGAGAGCCCGGCTGCAAGCCTGGAAGGTGCGGGGGTGAGACGTGAGCGGTCCCGGTGGTCCAGTCCTCGGCCGTCGCACGGTGGCGCGCTCCGCGCGAGCCCACGCCCTGGCCGTGCTCCGGGTGCGCAGCACGGCGCTCGCCGTGGCCCTGCTCCCGGCCGCCGTCGCGGTGATCCTGTGGGTGGGGCGCACGACGGGGCAGTTCGGCCCCGGCCCCGGCTGGGAGACGGCGCGCTGGTCGGTCACCGGGCTCGCCGTGGTCGCGCTGGCCTGCGCCGCGGTCGCCGGTCTCGTCATCGCCCGGGGCCGCCCGGCCGTCTCGCCGACGGTCCCCGTCGAGGAGCGCGCGGCCCCCGATCTGCACGCCCTGGTCCGCGACCTCGCCGACCGCCTGGAGGTCCCGGCCCCGTCCGCCATCGCGCTCACCCCCGACTGCGACAGCTGGCTGGAGGACCGTACGCACTCCGGCACCGCCACGGGCGAGGGCTCGGGCACGGCCAGGGGAGGGGGCGGGCCGCGCGGCACGGCTCCCGTCCTGGTCATCGGGTCGCCGTTCCTGTGGTGGATGCGCGTCGCCGAACTGCGGGCCCTGCTCGCCCCCGTCGTCGCGGGCACCGGCCCCTCGGCACATCCCGACATAGCTGCCGCGCGTCGTTTCGTACGCGGTCTGGACGCGGCGGTCGCCAACGCCGAGCGGCCCATGGAGCGGCTGGACGCGTTCGGCCACGCCTCGGCCCAGGGCCCGGGACCGCCCGGAGCGCCGGAACCTGCCGAGCAGTCCGGGCCGCACGGCACCGCCGCCCCCTCCGGATCCCGTCCGCCCTCCGGACCGCTCGGGCGCGCCGCGCGCGGTGGCGCGGCCGTGCTGCGCCGGGTGGTGCACCGTCTGGTGGGGCCGGTCGCCCGGCTGATGCTCCGCGCCGCCGGTCCGCACGCCGCCGCCATGGAGCAGGGCGTCGCCGCTGCCGCAGCCGACCGCGCCCAGGCCGTCGACCACGGGCTGCGGGCCGCCGCACAGGAACAGGTCGGCCTCGCCTACGCCGGGTGGGACCGGCTGCTGACCCGGGTGGCGCTGCCCGCCTGGCGGCTCGGGCTGTGGCCCACCCGGCTGGACGCGGGGGTGGTCTGCGCGCTGACCGAGCTGTCCCGCCGCGACCGGCTCGCCGAGGGCTTCACGTCGCGGCTCGGCGAGCGCCCCGCCTGCGACCTGCTCAAGGAGCCGGGCAACGTGGACGGCGCCGTCTCGCTGCTCGCCGCCCGCCTCTTTCTGGGGCCGCGCCCACCGCTGCCCTCGGCTGCCGGACCGCACGAGGCGGCGTCGGAGTGGACCCCGGTGGAGTGGTCGGCGTATCCGGAGGAGGTCGTCGACCGCATCTGGCGTGCGGAGGCGGCCCGTCTGTTCGCCGCACTGGACACCACCGGCCCGGCGCAGCCTGCCGCCGCCCCCCGGCCCGCCGAGAGCGCGGCACCCCCGCTGGCCGTCGGCCGCCCCGCCCCGGCGACGACCGTCGGAACCGCACCGAGGACAGCCGAGGGGGACGGGCCGCTCTCCTCCCGGTACGGCAGAACCGCGCCCGACGACGGGACCGATCACGAGCTGCCGGGACCGACGTTGGCCCGGGTGCTGGACCGGTTCGCGTCGCCGGGCGGTGTCGAGGCGTTGGCCGCGCGTATCAGTGCGGAGGTGGCGCGCGCGGAGGCGGCGAGCGCCCCCGGTGTCATCGGTGCGAGCCCCGGCGCGGGGTCCCTGCCGGGTGCGGGGGACACACACCTCGCGCCCCTCGCCCCCATGGGGCTGCCGCTCCAGCCGCCGCGCGGCGGCAAGGAGCTGCTGGCCGACCACGTCACGGCAGCCGTCTGCTGCGCCGCCGTCGACACCGCGGGAGCCACACCGGGTCTGGACTGGTTGGACGGCCCGGCGCTGTACGTCGACGGCGAGCGGAGCAACGAGCTGGGCGCCCTGGTGCTCGCCCTCGTCGAGGACGGCGAGGCGGCCGGGCTGCGGGACTGGCTGGCATCGGTCGGTGTGCGACCGGAGAAGCCCGTTCGGCTCGTCTGAAGATCATCTCCAGCCATTTAGCGACGAAGGGTGACCACACCCTTGCGTAATGTGATGTGCTGTCTGCCGTCACACCCGCGGCACAGCGGCAGCACCGTGGAACGGAGCGAGGGTGCCGGGGAGGGAGCAGCATGGGAACAGAGCGGACCGGGCAGCCCGTACGTGCGACCGAGCGGACCGAGCAGCCCGCAAGGAACGAACAGCCCGCATCTCTCGCGGGCGGGGACGAGCCGATCCGGCGATGGGAGTCGGGCGCGCTGGCCCACGCCGTGACCGATCCCTTCGGCCAGGGCCCGCTGCCCTGGCTGCGGGTGAGTGAGAACTACTTCGAGAACGGCCGCCTCGTGCCCTGGT
Source organism: Streptomyces sp. B15 (assembly GCF_018070605.1). NCBI lineage: Bacteria > Bacillati > Actinomycetota > Actinomycetes > Kitasatosporales > Streptomycetaceae > Streptomyces > Streptomyces sp. B15. The sequence continues at coordinate 32,075 of NZ_JAGPXJ010000019.1, read as the reverse complement.
ACGTGGACTGCGTCGACCAGGCACCGGGCCAGACCTCGTGCACGCCCGAACTGGTCCGCGAGCTGGCCGGCGGCGGCCAGACCGTCCCCAGGCCGCGCAGCCGCGGCCTGTCCGGCAACGCCCCGCCCGCCGCGGACGACGTGCGCTGCCAGATCAAGGGCTTCGCCTCCGTGGCGGGCGGCACCCCGCCCGGCGAGTCCATCGACTTCCGGATCACCGTCAATCCGCCGCAGCCGTTCAGCGTCGACGTCTACCGCATCGGCCACTACGGCGGCGCGGGCGCCACCAAGATCACCACCAGCCCGCGGCTGTCCGGCATCATGCAGCCCGCGCCGCTCACCGCCGAGCGCACCGTCTCCTGCCACCACTGGTGGCTCTCCTGGCGGCTCCAGATCCCCGACTACTGGTCGACCGGCGCCTATGTCGCCGTCATGACCACCGCCGACGGGCACCGCTCGCACATCCCCTTCACCGTCCGCGACCGCGACCCCGCCGATCTGCTGCTCGTCCTCCCCGACGTCACCTGGCAGGCGTACAACCTCTTTCCCGAGGACGGCCGCACCGGAGCCAGCCTCTACCACGCCTGGGACGACCAGGGGCGGCTGCTGGGCGAGAGCGAAGCGGCGATGACCGTCTCCTTCGACCGCCCCTTCGCGGGTTCGGGCCTCCCCCTGCACGTCGGCCACGCCTACGACTTCATCCGCTGGGCCGAGCGGTACGGCTACGACCTGGCCTACGCCGACACCCGCGACCTGCACGCCGGACACATCGACCCCACGCGCTACCGGGGACTGGTCTTCCCCGGTCACGACGAATACTGGTCCGTCCCCATGCGCCGGGCGGCCGCGCGCGCCCGCGACGCGGGCACCGCGCTGGTCTTCCTGTCCGCCAACACCATGTACTGGCAGGTCGAACTCGACGCGCTGCCCTCCGGCGCCCCCGACCGGTTGCTGACCTGCCGAAAACGGCGCGGGCCCGGGCGCCCCGCCCTCTGGCGCGAACAGGGCGAGCCCGAGCAGGGGCTGCTGGGCATCCAGTACGCCGGCCAGGTCGCCGAGCCCTATCCGCTGATCGTCCGCAACGCCGAGCACTGGCTGTGGGAGGCCACCGGCGCCTACGAGGGCGACGAACTGCCCGGCCTCGTCGCCGGCGAGGCCGACCGCTACTTCCCCCGCACCGTGCTCCCCGAGCACACCTGGCGGATCCTGCTGGCGCACTCGCCCTACCGCGACCGCGGCGGCGCCCTGCGCCACCAGGAGACCTCTCTGTACCGCGCCACCTCCGGCGCCCTGGTCTTCTCCTCCGGCACCTTCGCCTGGTCCCCCGCCCTGGACCGCCCCGGCTACATCGACTCCCGTATCCAGCGCGCCACCAGCAATCTGCTGGACCGCATCTGCAAACGGGACTGAGCGCTGCGCGGGCAGCGCAGCCGTCGACACGGTTCCGGCCGCTGACGCGTGACGGCCGCTGTGGGCGGGTGGGTGAATCGTCATGGTGAGAAGCCCCCACGGCGGGCACCGCTGACCACCTCCCTCAGCTGACAAGGAAGAATCGGGGCACCCGCCGAGGTAAGTCGGCTGCCCCAGGGAGGAAAGAACGTGACGGGATTCGTCGAAAAGCCCGAGCCCGCCCAGGTCCCGGGCCTGGTGCATCTGCACACGGGCAAGGTGCGCGACCTCTACCGGAACCAGGACGGCGACCTGGTGATGGTCGCCAGCGACCGGCTGTCCGCGTTCGACTGGGTCCTGCCGACCGAGATCCCGGACAAGGGCCGCATCCTCACGCGGCTGTCCCTGTGGTGGTTCGAGCAGCTCGCGGACATGCTGCCCCACCATGTGATCAGCACGGACGTGCCCGCGGGCGCCCCCGCCGACTGGGAGGGCCGCACGACGATCTGCCGCTCCCTGCGCATGGTGCCCGTCGAGTGCGTGGCCCGCGGCTATCTCGCCGGGTCCGGGCTGGCCGAGTACCAGGAGTCCCAGACGGTGTGCGGGCTCGCCCTCCCCGACGGCCTGGAGAACGGCTCGGAGCTGCCCGGCTCGATCTTCACCCCCGCCACCAAGGCGGACGTGGGCGAGCACGACGAGAACGTCGCCTACGAGGAGGTCGCCCGCCGGGTCGGCCCGGAGACCGCCGCGGCGCTGCGCCAGTCGACCCTCGCCGCGTACGACCGTGCCCGCGACATCGCCCGGGAGCGGGGCATCATCCTGGCGGACACCAAGTTCGAGTTCGGCTGGGACGACACCGGCACCGGCGACGGCGAGCCGGTGCTCACCCTCGCCGACGAGGTGCTCACCCCCGACTCCTCCCGTTTCTGGCCCGCCGACCAGTGGCAGCCGGGCCGCTCCCAGCCCTCGTTCGACAAGCAGTACGTCCGCGACTGGCTGGTCTCCCCGGAGTCGGGCTGGGACCGCACCTCCGAGCAGCCGCCGCCCCCGCTTCCCGACGAGGTCGTGGAGGCCACCCGCGCTCGCTACATCGAGGCGTACGAACGCCTCACCGGCGTCCCCTGGAGCTGACGCCGCGCAGCCGGCAGCCCGCAGCCGCAACAGCGCACGGCAGGCCGCACAGGGCACACGACAGACAGCATCACAGCGGCCCCGGTCGCAGGACCGGGGCCGCTGTGATGCTGTGCAGTGCTGTGTATCCCGAGCGGACGACGAGGCTCGAACTCGCGACCTCAACCTTGGCAAGGTTGCGCTCTACCAACTGAGCTACGTCCGCACACCCCACACCCGGCCCGAGCGGGCCGCCGTGGTGCGGGGCCCAGTATAGCCGGACCTCTCCCGGGTCCGGGACCGTGCCGGGGGCTGCTCAGATCCAGCCGCGCTCGCGAGCCATCCGGGCCGCCGTGTGGCGGTTCTCGGCCCCCAGCTTGGCGGCGGCGGCCGAGAGGTAGTTGCGGACGGTGCCCTGGGTCAGCGACGCCTGCTCGGCGATCTCCGCGATCGGCGCCCCGTCCGCGGCCAGCTCCAGCAGCTCCGCCTCCCGGGCGGACAGCGGCGAGTCGCCCGCGCTGATGGCGTCGGCGGCCAGCTCCGGGTCCACATAGCGGCTGCCCCGGTGGACGGTGCGGATGATCTCCGCGAGCTGCTCGGCGGACGCCGTCTTGGGCACGAATCCCCGGACCCCCGCCGCCAGCGCCCGCTTGAGATGGCCGGGCCTGCCGTGACTGGTGACGATCATCGTCCGGCAGGTGGGCAGGGAGTCCCGCAGCGCGACGGCCACCCGTACCCCGTCGGCGCCCGGCATCTGGAGGTCGAGTACGGCCACGTCCGGCCGGTGCGCCCGCGCCATGGCGAGCGCCTCGGGCCCGGAGGCCGCCTCGGCGACGATGCTCAGATCGTCCTCCAGCGCCAGCAGGGCGGCCAGCGCGCCCCGGATCAGATGCTCGTCGTCCGCCAGCAGCACGCGGATGGCCGCCGGGTGCTGTCCCCTTCCCTCGTCACTCAAGACTCTCTCCCCTCACCGAACCCGCCGTCTCACCGACATCGGCGTGGGCGTGGGCGTCGGTGTCGGTGTCGGTGTCGGTGTCTGTGCCGGCGAGCACACCCGCATCCGGTTCCCCCACCGGTGGCACCGCCCGGTGGCCATGGGACAGCGGTACCTCGGCCCGCAGCCGGAAGAGCCGCGCGGCCTCGTCCCGTTCGGCGGTCAGGGTGCCGTCCAGGGCCGCCAGCCGTTCGCTCAGACCGGTGAGGCCGGAGCCACCGGGGGCCGACCCGGGCCGCAGACCGTCGTTCTCCATGATCAGCACGGCGGTGTCGGCCGCACCGGCCATGAGGCGGATCGCACAGTGGCTCGCCTCCGCGTGCCGCAGCACGTTCGTGGCGCCCTCCCTGACGACCCACCCCAGCGCCGACTGCGCTCCGGGCGCCAGTTCGGGCTGAGCGGACTCGATACGGCAGTCGACCCCGGCGGCCCGCAGCACCGCGCGGGCCCCGGCGAGTTCGGTCTCCAGGCCGGTCTCGCGGTATCCGCGGACGACGGCGCGCACCTCGCTCTGCGACTGGCGTGCCAGCCGCTGGACCTCCTCCATGTGTGCGAGAGCCGACTCCGAACCCCGCCGGGCCAGTTGGGTCGCCAGCTCGCTCTTGAGCGCGATCACCGACAGATTGCGGCCCATCACATCGTGCAGGTCCCGGCTGAAGCGCAGCCGCTCCTCCGCGACGGCCAGCCGCGACTGGGCCTCCTTCGCCTCGTCGAGCTCCCGCATCACGGACAGGTACCAGGCGGAGCAGCGCGGCGAGAAGATCCCGACCAGCACGCCCAGCCCCAGTACGAACAAGGTGCCCAGCAGGGACGGCCACGCCATGCCCGCCGCCGCGAAGAGGCAGCACACGAAGAGGCAGCCGCCGGCCGTCACGGCCGCCGACCGGCGCCGCGATACGACGAGCCCGTACACCCCCGTCACGCTCGGGACGCCGGCGAAAAGCGCCATCGCCGGTCCGGCGGCGTCCCCCGCCCAGTCGCGGGCGACCAGCACGGTGACCACCGCCGTGGTGAGGGCGAACGTCACCGTGGCGGCGGCCAGCAGGCGGCGCGGGGCCTCGCCGAGTCCCAGATAGAAGTCGATCCCGCGCGGCAGACCGCGCACTCCCAGGACACACTGGACGACGACCAGCACGACGACGACGCCGCTCAGCGTCTTCGCCGACTGCTGGTCGTCCACCTGGACCAGGAACTGCGGCATCCCGGCGACGAAGTAGATCCACGGCGTGAGCAGCAGCAACCAGCGCGTCGAGACCTCGACCTGCTCCAGCTTGCTGCGCTGCTGCCACTTCCGCTGCTTGTGCCGACCCCAGCGGATCATCGGCGACCGCCTCTCGTTCCTGTCCCACCTACGGCACACGGTATGCGGCCCCCGACCGGGCCGCCCCGACGGCCGGTCGACGGCGGGGCTCTCACCGGAGACGGGCCGGCCGGACGGCCGGTCAGCGGCGGGGCTCCCACCGGAACCGCTTGGCGACCGCGTACGCGCCCAGCGCCGTCCACGCCAGGGCGACGGCCAGCGACCGCAGCGTCTCCCCGCCACCGAGCTGCTCCGTCCAGGCACCGCGCAGCAGGTCCGTGATCGGCGTCATCGGGAGCCAGCGGCAGATCTCGGCGATCCGGTCCGGATAGATCTCCAGCGGCACGAAGACCCCGGAACCGGCGAACGTCGCCAGCATCAGCGGCATCGGCGTGAGCTGCGCCAGCTCCGTCGTCCGGGTGAAGGCCGACGACGCGGCGGCCAGCACCGCCATCAGCACCACCCCGAGTACCAGGCCCGCCAGCAGCAGGTCCGGCCGGGCCGGCGCCCCCACGTCCAGCAGCAGCGCCCCGCCGGCCAGCAGCAGCACCGACTGGAGGAGACCGATGGAGACGGACGGCAGCGCGGCGGCACCCAGAATCTCCCCGTCGGCCGCCTCACCGGTGCGCAGCCGCTTGAGCACCAACTCCTCGCGGCGCCCCACGTAGACGCCGACGAGATTGCTGTAGATGGCGAACAGCAGCACCATCCCCACCGCGCCCGGCAGTACGGCCGTGCCCACCGAGAGCCCGGTGCCCGACAGATCGGCCTGCTCGGCGGTGGTCTTCATCGAGAAGGTGAGTACGGTCGGCAGCAGCAGCGCCACGAACAGCGCCGGCTTGTTGCGTATCAGCAGCGTCAGCTCCGCGCGGGCCAGAGCCCGTACCCGCCGCGCCGACAGGCTGCTGGTACGGGGCCGGCTCCCCCGCTGCGCGGCCCGTGCCGTGGTCGTCGTCCCGCTCATGCCGGAACCTCCATAACCCCTCGCTCGTCCCCGTGCCCCGGCCGGTTGCCCGCCTGGGCGATCTCCAAGAACGCCTCCTCCAAGGAGGCCGACCTCGCCTGCAGGCCTTCCAACGCGACGCCGTTCTCGCGCGCCCACAGCAGCAGATCGGTCAGCGCGGGCTGCAGTTCGTGCGTCTTGACCGTCACCGTCTGTCCGTCCGCCGCGGCCGGAACGCTCAGCGGCAGCCGCTCGGGGGTGACCCCAGCGGGCAGCCGGAAGGTGATCCGCGAGGGGCGCTGGGCCACCACCTGGTCCGGGGTTCCGGACGCCACGATCCGTCCGGCCTGCATGATCGCCAGCCGGTCGGCGAGCTGTTCGGCCTCCTCCAGATAGTGGGTGGTCAACAGCACGGTCGTGCCCTCGGCCCGCAGTCCGCGCACCAAATCGGCGGTGTCCCGGCGTCCTTCGGGGTCCATCCCGGTCGTCGGCTCGTCCAGGAACAGCACCTCGGGCCGCCCGATCAGCGCCAGCGCCAGATCCAGCCGTCGCCGCTCGCCCCCGGACAGCTGCTTGACCCGTACGCCGGTCCGGCCGCCCAGCCCGACGAGTTCGAGCGCCTCGCCCGGCGGCCGGGCGTCACTGGTGACGCCCGCCCACATCGCGGCGGTCTCGGCCACCGTCAGCTCGGAGGGGAAGCCCCCTTCCTGCAGCATCACGCCGGTACGGGGCCGCACGAGGGCCCGCTCGCCGAACGGATCGAGCCCCAGCACCCGTACGGCCCCCGCGCTGGGGGGCGCCAGCCCTTCCAACACCTCCACGGTGGAGGTCTTGCCGGCTCCGTTGGTGCCGAGCAGCGCGAAGATCTCTCCCTCCCGCACGGAGAAGGAGATGTCGCGCACCGCCTCGAAACCGCCCTCGGCCGCCCCGGCACGGCGCCCGGCCCCCGCCGGCCCCGCGTAGCGGCGTTTCAGTCCCTCGACCTCGATCGCATCCATGCCTCCAGGCTTCCGCCGAACCGGCCGCCGGGGCAGTGCACGCGGTCATGGGTACGGATGACAAACGTCATCCCGGGGCGCCGTGGACGGTACGGCGCCGGGGAAACTCGTGGGCACACACGGCGCGCGGTACGCGGCTTACCCAAGATCACAGGCGGATCGCTCCGAGCAGCGGCTCCCACGGGAACGCCGCTCCGTCCCCCTGTTTCGGCCGGTGCGGCTCGCCCGGAGCGAACACCACCCGCACACCCTGCCCGCGCAGGGTCGCCACGGCGCGGCCCACGGCGGGCTGCGCACCCAGTGCCGTCGACCAGAACGGTGCGGCTACGACCGGTACGCCCAGGTGGACGGCCTCCGCAGGAATTCCCAGCGCGGCAGTGTCGGTGATTCCGGCGGCCCACTTGCACGCACTCGTCGTCGTCAACGGCGCGACGAGCATCGCGTCCGCCTTGGGCAGGCCGCCCGATTCGTCGGGGAGGGTATAGCGGTGGCGCACCGGATGCCCGGTCAGCGCTTCCAACTCAGCCTCTCGCGGTGCCCACCACGTTGCGGCTGTCGGCGAGAGAACGAGGCAGGTGTCCCACCCGGCAGCTTGTGCGGCTCGTACACCGTCGTCGATGTGCTGGGCGAGCCCTGCCGCACAGGCGATCAGGTAGAGAACGGGCTGCATCATGCGGGGAGTCCACAGCGTTGTGCGAGGCCACGCAAGTCCGGCCCGGGAGACGGCACCAGCACCTCGGTGTACGCCGCATGGCCATGCGGCCGGATATCCTCCGGTCTTCGGCCCGGGGACGGTGGACCCCAGCTGGCAATCACGCCTTCCTGGTGTGTAGATCGGAGCTGTTCATCAATACGGCCGAGCTCCGTGAGCCGCCGCGATGTGGTCGATCCTCGCCGCAAGGTCGAAGTCGGCGGTGGTGAGTTTGTGTCCGGCATCGTGTGTCGTGATGGCGAAACGCACGTGATCCCAGCGCAGATCGATGTCCGCGTGGTGGCCGATCAGCCGCTCGACATCCGCCACGTGCACGATCATCGCGACGCCGCCGTGGTAGCGGATGCCGTAGCTGCGGGTGATCTCGTCTCCGGAGCGCACCCAGCCCGGCAGCTCTTCCAAGCGTTCGGTGATGTCCTGATCGGACAGTGGCTGCGGCGCATCGTCCACGTCATCCCCTTTCGTCCACGGCGGTCAGGACCTCGGCGAGTTCCTGGCCGATGGGCGCATCGTGCCATGGCCGCATGGCGCCTTGAAGAGTGTCCAGTTCCCGCCGCATACGCACGGAGCCGGTGTCCACCGCGATCTGCGCCGCCTCCCTCGCGATCTCGACGGCCTGGTCCGGCTCCTGCGCCGTGGCTGCCGCCGTTGCCTGCCGGGCAAGGTAGACGGCACGATCTCTCCTGGCCGTCCCAGGAACCTCGCTCAGCAGTTGCTCCCACAGGGAGTTGGCCTCGCGGCCGAGCCCGAGCCTGCCGTAACAAGTGGCCCGCTGTACTTCCAGATAATTCGGGGTGCGACGGCAGGCGTTGCCCCAGGGCAAATCATCCTCCACGTGGCGTAGGAGGCCGGTAGCTTGGTCGATCAGCGTGTCGACGCTTCCTCTGTCCCTTGTGAGACTGGCTCCGTGGGCCTGCTGCTGAAGCACCATCACACGCACCTTTGGGGCGAGGACACGCTGTTTCTCCAGCGCTGCCTCGCACAGGTCCACGACGCCGTTACCGTCGCGCAGGTCTGTTCGCACCTGCGCCTGGTTGACGAGTGAGTAGGCGACCAGGTGCGGATTGCGGGAGCGCAGTGCGATCTCTTGGGTCAGGCCGCGCCAGAAGGCTGCGGCTCCCATGTCACCTGCGTCCTGGTAGAGCCAGCCGACCAGCGCGGTGTAGGCCGCACCGACCCGCAGAAGCCCCCGGCGCGTCTCGCCCTTGGCCACCCGGATGAGCCGGTCGATCAGTTCGTACTGGGCTGAGACAGTGCCGATCAGGTCATGCGGACCGAGGAGCATGTCGACCCTGTAGTGCCCCTCCAGTTGCTCCTGAAAGTACGTGATCAGTGCCGGGTCGACGTGGCGGGGCGGAGTAGGGCCGACCGTCAGCGCTGCGGCCGTCACCGAGACGAAGGTGCGGCGCCTCACATCGTCTTCATCTGGCGGCGGTTCTTCGCGCTGCCATCCCTCCGGTACCTCAAAGCCGAGATCTTCGGGCCACCGGTCGAACGCAGCGTGGAGCGCGAAGGCGTAGTCGTCGCGGGGCCACCCTGGTTTGGCCGATTCCCAACGGCGCCACGTGCGGGGCGCCACCTCGAAGTGCATGTCATCCAGTGCCTCACGACCTGCTGCCGAAACTCCTTTGGCTGCTGCTTCCTGCGAGCGCCAGCCGCGTTTCAGCCGGGCGGCTCGCAGGGCGTCATTGCCACCTGTGGGCGCAGTGTGGGGTGTCATCGGTACCGCTCCTGAGTGTGGCCGCAGAGTGGCCGCGGAGTGGCCGCTGTTCGGCCTAGTTGGCGGTTGTCGCGCCTGGCCATCATCCAAGCGTGACAAACGATGCGTACGCGGAACACGCGAACTGGGCACGGAGGAGGGCGTCATGACCGTCACTGATGAATCCAGCCACGAACAGGGCGCCTGCCTGGTGGACCAAACCCGCAAGGCCCAGTACGGCACATGCCGCAACTGCGGGAGGCCGATCCGGCTGACGACCACCGAGGAGAACGGGACCACGGTGATCCGGGCTCGTTGCTGCCCGCGACCGCAGGGGCCCGTCCCCGTCCCGATGCCCGTCGGTGAGGTTGCCCGGTGACCCAGCATCCCGGCGACCTCCTGGTCCTGGTGGCCGAAACCCTGGAGCGCAGCGGCGCCGGTACGGACACCGCTCCCGTGACACCCCGCGCCTGGGTGGAGGCGACGGACACTGAACGGGCCGCGGCCCTCACCGTTCTCGCATGGCGGGCGCGGGGCGCCGAGATGCGGCATCGGGCCACGCACGACGCCAGCCGTCTGGCCGCATGGGCGGCGGCTGAGGCCGCTGTCCGGCACAAGTCGTCCACCCTCGCGGACCGTTACTTCCATGTGCCGTCCGGTCGGCTGTCGGGTATCCCGGCGCAGGTGCAGTTGGAGGCCGCTGTGCGGTTGCTGGCCGCCGCACGGACCGGCGTGCTGCCGCCTGCCCCCTACCGCTGCGCGGTCTGCGGCACCGACCGCAACCTTCAGGCGCGCAGCTATGAACGGGGGTCCGGGCCCGGCCGGGAGGAGTTGCTCTGCCCGTTGTGTGCGGGGCTGCCGGCCGATCCGGACGAGATCCCCGAGGGCGTGGACGCGCTCTGCCGACGGCTACGGCAAGGCCGCGTGCGGGAACAACAGCGCCCGTCGCACCGCGCCTGAGCTCCGCAAAGGCCTCCGGCCCTGGGCAAGCCGCCACGTACGGGGCCTGGGGAGTCCGCTCTGAGGGCTGCGCCCTGGGAGGGCGGCAGCGCTGGGATGCGTAAATTTGGCGTTGGTTGCCGGGTTTGCGTTTGTGCGAACGCGCCTTGCGGCTGGCTACGGGGGGGGGAGGGGGCGTGGGTTGCGGTGCGTTCTGGGGGCTGTGCGGGTGCGTTCGGGGTTGCGCGCCGTGCCGCTGCCGTCGCGGGGTGCGGTTTCGTGAGCCGACCTTGCGGTGGGTTGTGGTTGCGGGGGAGCTGGCTGCTGCCGCCGTGTGGTGGCGGTTTCGTCTTCTCGCTCCGCTCGTGGCACGCCGGTGGGGGTGGGCCGAGGGTGGGGGTCTCATTTTAGAAAGGTGGTGCGGGCGCGCTTCCTGCGCCCCCCAGCTGAGGCGTGCGCCCCGGGGAGTCACGCAGAAACGCCCGGCTGGGAACCCAGCCGGGCGTTTCACTGAACGGAGCGGACGACGAGGCTCGAACTCGCGACCTCAACCTTGGCAAGGTTGCGCTCTACCAACTGAGCTACGTCCGCAATGCCTCCACCCGGCTCTCACCGAGTGGCGCGACCAATACTCTACCTGATCGTTTCCGATCGATGGGTCGGTACTGGAGAGCGGGTGACAGGAATCGCACACTGCGCCTCCCTCTTGGAAAGAGGGCGCTCTACTACTGAGCTACACCCGCACGCTTGCTTGAGGTTTCCTCCCTTTCGGGTGGCTCCCTCGCGGCGTGCCTTGACTCTAGCCGATCACCCGGGGTCCCTGGCAAGTCGAGCCCCGGACCCTGTCGTTCCGGCTGCCGAGCCGGACTGCCGGGCAGTGCCGGACCGCCCCTCGCGGCAGCGATCTGTCGCGAGAGGGGATCAGTCATTGGGGGGCCGGCGCGCGAGGAGGGGGAGGGGGCTGGCGGGGGAGGAACGACACACCGTCGTCCGGCGCCGAGTCCCCCGGTTGAGTCCTGCGGTTGAGGGCGCCGCTTGCCCGCGGCGCCCCTCCCGTGCGCTCTCGCTTATCGCGGCGCCCCTCCCGCCCCGTGCGGCGCGCAGCCGTCGGGGGTCGCCTACCGGCCGGAGGCCGGGGGGTGCCGGGTGGGAGGGGGACGTCGTAGTCGCGCGGCGTCCGCGTTTCAGCTGGCGGCGCGGAACGCCTCGTAGACCTTCTTGGGGATGCGGCCCCGGGCGGGCACCTCGAAGCCGTTCGACTCCGCCCACGCGCGCACCGCACGGGGATCCGGGTCGATGGAGGTCCGGCGGTAGGTCTTGCCGGACCTGGCCCGCTTGCGGCCGGCCTCGACGAAGGGCGCCAGCTCGGTGCGGAGCCGCTTCGCGTTGTCGGAGTTCAGGTCGATCTCATAGGTCTTGCCGTCGAGGCCGAAGGAGACCGTCTCCGCCGCTTCTCCGCCATCGATGTCGTCGGAGAGCATGACTACTACGCGCTGTGCCACGGATATCGGTCCTTCCTCAGGATCACGAAAGGGGGTCACCCGGCATTACGGCGTCGTCACAATGCCCCCCGCCGACCGGCGGGTATGCGGGGCGAACCCGAGTAGGAGACAGGTTCTTATTCAACTATGTGCCGCACCGGCACCGGAGTGCAAAGGGTGCACAAAGATTGCGGCCCGCGGAATTGATTCCGGTTCCGGCCGCAATCGGGACCCTACTTTTTTCCCGCCGGTTTTCCCAGTGCTTCGCGAAGTCCTACCAGGATCGGCACAGAACACAGTACACATATCAACGCGCGTAGATTCTGATGCCGGGTACGCTGGCCAGCGCAGCGCCCCGCTAAGCACTAGGAGTACCTGTGGCTCGCGTCGTCGTCGACGTCATGCTGAAGCCGGAGATCCTCGACCCCCAGGGACAGGCGGTGCAGCGCGCACTGCCCCGCCTGGGTTTCGAGGGTGTCTCCGATGTCCGCCAGGGCAAGCGCTTCGAACTCGAAGTGGAGGGCCCCGTGGACGGGGACGCCCTCGCCCGCATACACGAACTCGCCGAGACCTTTCTGGCCAACACCGTGATCGAGGACTTCACCGTCCGCGTCCAGGATGCGGACGGCAACGAACGTCCCGTCGAGGCGGGCACGGATGCCGCGTCCGAGGGAGCAGTGGCGTGACCACCCGTATCGGCGTCGTCACTTTTCCCGGTTCCCTGGACGACAGCGACGCGCGCCGCGCCATCCGTATCGCGGGTGGAGAAGCCGTCGCCCTCTGGCACCGCGACAAGGACCTGCACAAGCAGCAGGTCGACGCGATCGTGCTGCCGGGTGGATTCTCCTACGGCGACTATCTGCGGTGCGGCGCAATTGCCCGGTTCTCGCCCATCATGGAGTCGGTCGTCGAACAGGCGAAGGCCGGAATGCCGGTGCTCGGCATCTGCAACGGTTTCCAGGTCCTGTGCGAAACCCATCTGCTGCCCGGTGCGTTGACCCGCAACGATCATCTGCACTTCGTCTGCCGCGACCAGCGGCTCCGCGTGGAGAACGCCACGACCGCCTGGACCTCGGACTACGCCGACGGCCAGGAGATCGTCGTCCCGCTCAAGAACGGTGAGGGCGGCTACGTCGCCGACGAGCGCACCCTGGACGAGCTGGAGGGGGAGGGCCGCGTCGTCTTCCGCTACCTCGACGGCAACCCCAACGGGTCGCGCCGCGACATCGCCGGAATCACCAACGAGGCCGGGAACGTGGTCGGCCTCATGCCGCATCCCGAGCACGCCGTGGAGGCCCTGACCGGGCCGACGACCGACGGGCTCGGATTCTTCACCTCGGCCCTGAAGAAGCTGGTCGCCTCATGAGTCCCCAGAGCCACAGCCACACCCTCGACACCGTCAAGCACGCCGAACAGACCCCTGAGACCGAACTGCCCTGGAAGGAGCTCGGCCTCAAGGAGGACGAGTACGCCCGGGTCAGGGAGATCCTCGGCCGCCGTCCCACCGGCGCCGAGCTGGCCATGTACTCCGTGATGTGGTCCGAGCACTGCTCCTACAAGAGCAGCAAGGTGCATCTGCGGCAGTTCGGCGAGAAGGCCCCGACCGAGGGCCCCGGCGCAGAGGCGATGCTCGTCGGTATCGGTGAGCAGGCCGGCGTCGTGGACGTCGGCCAGGGCTACGCGGTCACCTTCAAGGTCGAGTCGCACAACCACCCCTCGTACGTCGAGCCGTACCAGGGCGCCGCCACCGGCATCGGCGGCATCGTCCGCGACATCATCGCCATGGGCGCCCGTCCCGTCGCCGTCATGGACCCGCTGCGGTTCGGCGCGGCCGACCACCCCGACACCAAGCGGGTACTGCCGGGCGTCGTCGCCGGTATCGGTGGCTACGGCAACTGCCTGGGTCTGCCCAACATCGGCGGCGAGGTCGTCTTCGACCCCTGCTACCAGGGAAACCCACTGGTCAACGCGTTGTGCGTGGGGGTGATGAAGCACGAGGACATCCACCTGGCCAAGGCCGCGGGCACCGGCAACAAGGTCATCCTCTACGGCGCCCGGACGGGCGGCGACGGAATCGGCGGCGCCTCCATCCTGGCGTCCGAGACCTTCGACGCTGCATCCGATGGTGGCTCCGCCACGGGGAAGCCCGCCAAGCGCCCCGCCGTCCAGGTGGGTGACCCCTTCCAGGAGAAGCTGCTCATCGAGTGCACTCTGGAGGCCTTCCACGCGGACCTGGTCGTCGGCATCCAGGACCTGGGCGCGGCGGGTCTGTCCTGCGCCACCAGCGAGCTGGCCTCCAACGGCTCGGGCGGGATGCAGGTCGAGCTGGACACCGTGCCGCTGCGCGACTCCTCGCTCTCCCCCGAGGAGATCCTGATGAGCGAGTCGCAGGAACGGATGTGCGCGGTCGTCGAGCCGGAGAAGGTCGACCGCTTCCTGGAGATCTGCGAGAAGTGGGAGGTCACCGCCACCGTCGTCGGTGAGGTCACCGACGGCGACCGGCTGGAGATCTTCTGGCACGGCGAGAAGATCGTCGACGTCGACCCCCGTACGGTCGCGCACGAGGGCCCCGTCTACGAGCGGCCCTACGCGCGCCCCGACTGGCAGGACGCGCTCCAGGCGGACGACCCGGCGAAGCTGTCCCGCCCCGCGAACGGCGAGGAGATGCGGGCGGCGGCTCTCGCGCTGGTCTCCTCCCCCAACCAGGCCGCCAAGTCCTGGATCACCGACCAGTACGACCGCTACGTCCTCGGGGACACCGTTCTCGCGCAGCCCGAGGACAGCGGCATGATCCGGATCGACGCCGAGACGGGGCTGGGCGTCGCCGTCGCCACCGACGGCAACGGGCGCTACGCCAAGCTCGACCCGTACGAGGGAGCCCGCCTGGCGCTCGCGGAGTCGTACCGCAACGTCGCCGCCACCGGCGCACGCCCCCTGGCCGTCACCGACTGCCTCAACTTCGGCTCCCCCGAGGACCCGGCCGCCATGTGGCAGTTCGCCGAGGCGTGCCGGGGGCTGGCCGACGCCTGCAAGGAGCTGGGCACCCCGGTCACCGGCGGCAATGTGTCGCTCTACAACCAGACCGGCGAGGCCGCCATCCACCCGACCCCGGTGGTCGGCGTGCTCGGCGTCATCGACGACGTCACCCGGCGCACCCCGATGGCGTTCCGTGACGAGGGCCGGCTGATCTACCTCCTCGGCGAGACCCGGGAGGAGTTCGGCGGCTCGGCCTGGTCCCAGGTCGCCCACGGCCACCTGGGCGGCCGGCCGCCCCAGGTCGATCTGGAGCGGGAGCGGCTGCTCGCGGAGATCCTCATCTCCGCGTCCCGCGACGGCATGGCCGACGCGGCGCACGACGTCTCCGACGGCGGTGTCGTCCAGGCCCTGGCCGAGTCCTGCCTCAAGGGCGGCAAGGGCGCCCGCATCGTCGTACCCGACGGGCTCGACCCCTTCGTCTTCCTCTTCTCGGAGTCGCAGGGCCGGGCGCTGGTGGCCATCCCGCGCGCGGCGCGGATCGGTGTGGTGGACGGCGAAGCGCTGGAGATCCAGGGTCAGTTCACCCTGCCGCTGGACGAGCTGCGCCGGGAGCACGAGGCCACGCTCCCGGGGCTCTTCGGCTGACGCACGCGCCCCTGCCCGCCCCGGAAGGAGGCGGGCAGGGGCTTTCTCCCTCTCGTTCCCGGGCGGGACGGGCTAATCTCACGCGTATGCCGCCTGCTCGACGCGCCACCACCCCCTCTGGAAGAGACCGGCGTACCTACGACCCGACCCGCATCCGCACCGCGCTCATCAACCAGGTCGAGGCCGTGGCCGACGCCGCGCACCGCCTCACGCCCGAGCAGCTCGCCCTCCCCTCCGGGCTGCCCGGATGGGACGTGCACCATCTGCTCGTCCACATCGCGGGGCAGATCGACGCGGTGCCCCACTTCCTGGCCAGTCCGGAGACGGAGGTGACCAGCAGGGCGCCGCAGGTCTCCCTGTCCCGCTGGGCCGTCTCGACCGCCACCCTCGCCGAGGAACTGGACGCGGACACCCGCCAGGACGCGGCGGCCTCCCCCGAGGGGGCGGCCCGTATCGACCGGGCCGTCGCCGATCTGGAGCCGGTCATCGAGTCGGCCGTCCGCGAGGACCTGCTGATCCCGCACGCCTTCGGCCCGATGCGGATGCTGGACTTCACCGTGACCCGGCTGGTCGAGCTGGTGGTGCACAGCGACGACCTGGCGCGCGCCACGGGCCTGCGGGTGGCGCTGGACCGGCAGGCGACGGCCGCCACCGTCCGGCTGCTGGCCGACGCCCTGGCCGCCAAGGCGCCCGGCGCCTCGGTCGAGGTGCGCATCCCGCCGTTCGCCGTCGTGCAGGCGGTCGAGGGCCCGCGGCACACCCGCGGCACGCCGCCGAACGTGGTCGAGGCCGACCCGCTGACCTGGATCCGGCTGGCCACCGGCCGTACGACCTGGGCCGCAGCCCTGGGTACCCCGCATCTGACAGCCAGTGGCGGCCGCGCCGATCTCTCGGCGGTCCTCCCCGTACTGGGCTGAAGGTCACAGGTCCCCGGTTCGGCGGAGCCGGTTGCTGGCCGTAGACTCGAAGACGTGCCACGTGGTGACGGAAAGCTCAGCCACGACCTCCTCCCCGGTGAGAAGGGCCCCCAGGACGCTTGCGGCGTCTTCGGGGTCTGGGCGCCGGGGGAAGAGGTCGCGAAGCTCACGTATTTCGGCCTGTACGCCCTGCAACACCGCGGTCAGGAGTCCGCGGGCATCGCAGTGAGCAACGGTTCCCAGATCCTGGTCTTCAAGGACATGGGCCTGGTCTCACAGGTCTTCGACGAAACCTCCCTCGGATCCCTGCGCGGCCACATCGCCGTGGGTCACGCGCGCTACTCGACGACAGGCGCCTCGGTCTGGGAGAACGCCCAGCCCACCTTCCGCGCAACCGCTCACGGCTCCATCGCCCTGGGCCACAACGGCAATCTGGTCAACACGGTGCAGCTCGCGGAGCTGGTCGCCGAGCAGGCCGAAGCCCCGGGCGGCCGGGCCACCCAGGTGGCTGCCACCAACGACACCGACCTGGTCACGGCCCTGCTCGCGGGCCAGACCGACGAGGACGGCAAGCCGCTGACCGTCGAGGAGGCGGCGCCGCGGGTGCTGCCCCAGGTCCGAGGCGCGTTCTCGATGGTCTTCATGGACGAGGACACGCTCTACGCGGCCCGCGACCCGCAGGGCGTCCGCCCGCTGGTCCTCGGCCGGCTGGAGCGCGGCTGGGTCGTCGCCAGCGAGACCTCGGCGCTGGACATCGTCGGCGCCAGCTTCATCCGGGAGATCGAGCCGGGTGAACTCGTCGCCATCGACGAGGACGGGTTGCGCAGCCAGCGGTTCGCCGAAGCAAAGCCGAAGGGCTGTGTCTTCGAGTACGTCTATCTCGCGCGTCCCGACACCGACATCGCGGGCCGGAACGTGTACCTCTCCCGGGTGGAGATGGGCCGCAAGCTGGCCGCCGAGGCCCCCGCCGAGGCCGACCTGGTGATAGCGACGCCCGAGTCCGGCACCCCCGCCGCGATCGGCTACGCCGAGGCCAGCGGCATCCCCTACGGCTCGGGCCTGGTCAAGAACAGCTATGTGGGCCGGACCTTCATCCAGCCCTCGCAGACCATCCGCCAGCTCGGTATCCGGCTCAAGCTCAATCCGCTCAAGGAAGTCATCCGGGGCAAGCGGCTGGTCGTGGTGGACGACTCGATCGTCCGCGGCAACACGCAGCGCGCGCTGGTGCGGATGCTGCGCGAGGCCGGAGCCGCCGAGGTGCATGTGCGGATCTCCTCGCCGCCGATCAAATGGCCGTGCTTCTTCGGTATCGACTTCGCCACCCGCGCCGAGCTGATCGCCAACGGGCTGTCGACCGACGAGATCGGCAAGTCGCTGGGGGCCGACTCGCTCGCCTACATCTCCATCGACGGAATGATCGAGGCGACGACGATCCCCAAGGACCAGCTGTGCCGGGCCTGCTTCGACGGGCAGTACCCGATGGAGCTGCCCGACCCCGAGCTGCTGGGCAAGCACCTCCTCGAAACCGAGGTGGAGTCCGACGTGGACGGCGTCAACAGGCTGGCCTCCGGTGTCGGCGCCGCCGACGCACTGAAGCGCCCCTAGCGCCTGCCGCCCCGTCCCCGCCCTCGCGGGGGCGCCGCCGCCTCTTCGGCCTGGCGGCCGTCCGGGCTCCCGCCACCTCCCTCCCCACCTCCGGCTCCACGGAAGGGGAGGGCGGGGCGCCCTCCTCCTTCCCGCAGACACGAGAGACGACGTACCGATGACCAACAGCAGCGAAGGCGTCAGCTATGCCGCCGCCGGCGTCGACATCGAGGCCGGCGACCGTGCCGTGACGCTCATGAAGGAGTGGGTCGCCAAGACCCAGCGGCCGGAGTCGATCGGTGCCCTCGGCGGCTTCGCGGGTCTCTTCGACGCCTCCCGTCTGAAGAGCTACGCCCGCCCCCTGCTGGCCTCGGCCACCGACGGGGTCGGCACCAAGGTCGCCATCGCGCAGCGCATGGACGTGCACGACACGATCGGCCACGACCTGGTCGCGATGGTGGTGGACGATCTGGTCGTCTGCGGCGCCGAGCCGCTGTTCATGACGGACTACATCTGCGTGGGCAAGGTCGTCCCCGAGCGCGTGGCGCACATCGTCAAGGGCATCGCCGAGGGCTGCGTCCTGGCGGGCTGCTCGCTGGTGGGCGGGGAGACGGCGGAGCACCCGGGGCTGCTGGGCCCGGACGAGTACGACGTGGCGGGGGCCGGTACCGGTGTCGTCGAGGCCGACGCCGTTCTCGGCCCCGATCGCATCCGTACGGGTGATGCGGTGGTCGCGATGGCGTCCTCCGGGCTTCACTCGAACGGGTACTCGCTGGTGCGGCACGTGGTGTTCGACCACGCCGGCTGGGCCCTGGACCGGCACGTGCCCGAGTTCGGCCGCACCTTGGGCGAGGAGCTGCTGGAGCCGACGAAGATCTACTCGCTGGACTGCCTGGAGCTGGCCCGGACCACCGAGGTGCACGCGTTCTCGCACATCACGGGTGGCGGGCTGGCCAGCAACCTGGCGCGGGTCGTCCCCGAGGAGCTGCACGCGACCGTGGACCGCTCGACCTGGCGGCCCGGACCGGTGTTCGAGGTGGTCGCCGAAGCGGGCAAGGTGGCGCGCGCCGAACTGGAGAAGACGCTGAACATGGGCGTCGGCATGGTCGCTGTCGTACCGCGGGAGTCGGTGGACGGCACGCTGGCGATCCTCGCCGACCGGGGCGTGGACGCCTGGGTGGCCGGCGAGATCACCGAGCGCGGGGAGCGCGGCGAAGCGGTCACGCTCACGGGTGA
Organism: Streptomyces sp. B15; assembly: GCF_018070605.1. NCBI lineage: Bacteria > Bacillati > Actinomycetota > Actinomycetes > Kitasatosporales > Streptomycetaceae > Streptomyces > Streptomyces sp. B15. Next base: position 13,153 of record NZ_JAGPXJ010000019.1, on the reverse strand, counting down.
CTATGCGCGGTGATCGGCTGACGGCGGATCTCCCGCGGCTGCGGGCGGGCAGCACACCGCCCGGGCACCGGCTGCTGTCGGCCGCCGTGCCCGTACGTACCGTGAGTCGCCCACGTGGCAACGCGCCACATCGGCGGCCCCGCGGCTGCGGATGGTTCCCGTACGGCACGGCGCGCGGCGCGCTCGCCCCGTGGACTCGCGCCTCATGGACCCGCAGCGCGCGCCAGAACCCGGCCCGGCGGTTGCCGGACCGGGTCAGTACGGGCGAACGTCAGGCGCCGCGGCGCTTCGACTGGGGGTCCGACGACCCGGGCGCGCCCGCGTCGTCCTCACCTTCGTCGTTGTACAGATCCGCGTACCGTGCGTACGGGTCGTCCTGCTCATCGTCCTCGAAGCGTTCGCCGTTCGGCGACTCGTTCGATGTCGATGCGCCCAGCTCCTCGGCCAGGCGCGATAGGTCCGTCCCGCCAGTGTTGTACTTCAGCTGGCGGGCGACCTTCGTCTGCTTGGCCTTGGCCCGGCCGCGCCCCATGGCTCGACCCCCTCAACGACGGGGCTCGACGGCCCCAGAGTCTTGACACGCGTTCATAGTTCAGAGCGGCCTCTCGACCGAGAGACCGGTACTCAGGGCTTCAACGGTACCTGCTTCCGCCGCCGTACGGTACGTCGCCCGCACGACACGGCCGCCGTCCGACGCGCCCGTCGACCCTTCTCGTGCTGGTCAGTGGCGATTTTACCTTCCTGTAGCTGAGAGACCCGCCGCGGGGTGGTGAGACCACTGTCACGGTGGCCCCGCGCGGGGCGAGCCGGCCGCTCATCGGCCCATGCGCTGCTCGGCGAGTCGGTCGGCGGCGGCCGCAGGAGGCACGCCGTCCGCTTCCGCCCGCTCGAAGATGGCCACCGTGGTGTCGAAGATCTTCTCCGCCTTTGCTTTCGCACGTGCGAAGTCGAAACCGTGGAGTTCGTCCGCGACCTGGATCACGCCGCCCGCGTTCACCACGTAGTCGGGCGCGTACAGGATGCCGCGCTCGGCCAGGTCCTTCTCCACACCCGGGTGCGCCAGCTGGTTGTTGGCCGCGCCGCACACCGCCTTGGCCGTGAGCACCGGGACGCTCTCGTCGTTCAGCGCGCCGCCGAGCGCGCACGGTGCGTACAGATCCAGCCCCTCGGTCCTGATCAGCGTCTCGGTGTCGGCCACGGCCGTCAGCTCGGCGCCCGGGTGCGCGTCCAACACGGCACGTACCGAGGCTTCCCGCACATCCGTGACGACGACCCGCGCGCCGTCCTCCAGCAGGTGCGCGACCAGGTGCTTGCCGACCTTGCCGACGCCCGCGATGCCCACCAGCCGGCCGCGCAGCGTGGGAGCGCCCCACAGCCGCTGCGCGCCGGCCCGCATGCCCTGGAAGACACCGAAGGCGGTCAGCACGGAGGAGTCACCCGCGCCGCCGTGCTCCGGCGAGCGACCCGTCGTCCAGCGGCACTCCTGGGCCACCACGTCCATGTCCCGCACATAGGTGCCCACGTCGCAGGCGGTCACGTAGCGGCCGCCCAGGGAGGCGACGAAGCGGCCGTAGGCGCGCAGCAGGGCTTCGGTCTTGATCTGCTCGGGGTCGCCGATGATCACGGCCTTGCCGCCGCCGTGGTCGAGCCCGGCCAGCGCGTTCTTGTACGACATCCCGCGTGCGAGGTTCAGCGCGTCGAGCACCGCTGCCTGCTCCGGGTCGGCCGAGCCGGTGTACGCGTGGAAGCGGGTGCCGCCCAGCGCGGGGCCGAGCGCGGTGGAGTGCAGCGCGATGACGGCCTTCAGGCCGCTGGGCCGGTCCTGGCAGAGCACGACCTGCTCGTGGCCGCCCTGCTCGGAGCGGAAGAGGGTACTGACGACCGGGTCCCCGGCGGGGAGACCGGCGGGAACGCTTGCAGAAGGTGATACCTCGATCACGGTAGTGACTCCTGGAATCGCGTCGTAGCCCTCGGCGGACACGCCGCTTGTGGCAGTCGAAGCCCGGGAGGGCCGGTCGCCAAGCAGCGTACGACCTACGCGTCGCGGGCACGTTGCGGTCCCACGATCGGGGTAGTCAACTGTCTTCCAGGCTCGCTCATGAGACCGGTTCGTGGAGGCGTGAGGCTTGGAGGCAATGCGTGGCTGAGAAAGCGTCGGTCGTCGTCCCGTACGCGGCGTATCTGCGGGTCTACGAACCGTTGGCGGCCTTCCCCGAGCCGGAGCGCTCGCACTGGATCGCATATGCGAAGGAGGAGCGCTTCCCCACCGCGCAGGACGAAATCCGCCGCGCCCTGGCCGACTTGGTGCCGGTGCCCCCCGTGGTGGTGCCGGTGCGGGAGAGCGCCGAGGCGTTCGTGACGGAGGTGGACGGCGTGACGTGCGTCTGTCCCTGGCGCACCCGGCTGCGCAGTTGGCAGGCGCTCACCGCGCTCACCCAGGCCGCGGCCGACAACGAAATCGCCCTGCCCCAGCCGGTGCTGGACGCCGCGCTGCCGCCCGTCGTGCGCCGGCAGGCCGCGTCCGACTACGAGCGGTGGCGCGAGCGCAACCCCGACGCCCGTCCCTGGATCCGCACGGCGCTGTGGCATGTGCCCGTGCGCTGGTTCGTTCTCTTCGAGGATGAAGAAAGGGAGTTTGCGAAGCCGGAATCGGGTCAGGAGAGCGGTCAGCAGTTCGTTTTCCGCTACCGCACGCCCATGGTCCAGGCGAGGCGTCGCCTCGCCCGCGGCCTGAAGGTGCTCCGCGAGGAGCTGGAAGAGGGGCCGCTCGTCGAGGGACTGATCGATGTGGGCCGCTGGCTGGAGGAATTCCACCCGCGCTCCCTGGTCGAGCTGGACTACGGCGGGCTGGCTCACGCCATCCCCGAGGAGCAGCTGGCGGGCGACCACTCCGCCGCCGATGTGGCGGAGGGCCTCCAGGCCCTCCGCACGGGCGACGGTGAGCGTGCCGGAGCGGCGTACGAGCGGCTGACAGCGCGCTGGAGGGCGGTTCGCCAGCTTCAGTACGCGAGCTAGGCCCCATCCCTGCCGTACGGCGGGGACGGCTGTCACGCGACCCCCGCCCCGGGGGTACCTCCCGGCCGAAGGCTGGGGGAGGGGCGGGAGTGGGACCTACGTCCCGAACCGGGTGTTTGCCTCAAGCGTGATGGATTGCACTTAAACGGGTCTTGCTCTCAGAGCTACCCCTCGTGTCAAAATAGGACAAGGAGTCCGCACGGGGCTCCTTCCGTCCAACTATGGGCGGATAGATCGGTATTGCGCTCCTTGGTGGGTCTGATGACCCCTCCTCCCACTGTGACTGATCGTTACAGCGGGATGACTGTCCGCTATGGGACGGTCCATCGGCTTCCGCCGAGGTTGAACACCTGAGAGGGCAATTCCATCGGTTTGGCCGACGTGGCTGGACAGATGGTGTAGTTGTAGTGCCGAGGACAAGCCGTTCGTCCTATAACCGACTCGGCTCGCGTCCGCCATATCGGGCAACGCGGGTCAAGGTGCAGAATTTAGAGGAAAGAACCGTGATGGTTCGGTTCTCCCGAGGAGGCCGCTCATGACCGCTCGCACCCCTGATGCCGAGCCGCTGTTGACCCCGGCTGAGGTTGCCACGATGTTCCGTGTGGACCCCAAGACGGTCACGCGCTGGGCAAAGGCGGGCAAGCTCACGTCCATCCGCACGCTCGGAGGACACCGCCGCTACCGCGAGGCGGAGGTTCGCGCCCTGCTGGCGGGCATCCCGCAGCAGCGCAGCGAAGCCTGATCAGACTCTCTGAGCAGGCACAACAGCACCATACAGAGGCGTTTCCGGGGCCCCCACCCCATCGATCCGCCTGCTGCGCACCACACGGCCAGGTCGCTGCCCCAACAGTGCTTGTCCGTTGATCGCGCTGGACTCCGCCGGGTCCAGCGCGATCTTTTTTGTGCCCGCGCGGTGCCGGGCCGACGTCTTCGCGCCCGTGCCCTCTTGTGTTCGCCCGGCTTCGCCACCGTGCCACGCGGTGTCGTGAACCGCTGTGCGAGGGGCACGTGCGGCCTGGGCGGCGGGGTCGGTGAGCGCGCCTGAGCGGTTCTGGGCGCGGTTGTGGGATCGGTCGACCGAGGAGTGCAATTGCACATATTAAATTGAGGCCTTCTGAGGGGCCCTCAAGTTCCCCGTCGGTACGGGACGATTGCGTGACACCCGTCACATAAGGGGGATCTTGTGGCGATCGGCGTCGGTGCGGTAATGCGCCAACGGCCGGGCCTCGTCCGTCACTTGTTCTGCCGGGGCACCATCGCCAGTCGCAGCAGGCGATGACACAGCGGGCAGTGCCGCGTCGCATGGTGCCGGCGCCCCGCGACGGCGAGGTGTCCCCGCAGAAGCGCCCTGGCCTCGCTGCGCGCCGCGTCGACGGGCTCCCTCGCCATGCGCCACCCCCTCCCTGCCCAGGACTACCCCGGGACCCCCGGGGCGTCAAACCCTTGAGGGTCCACGAACGGGCCGGCCGATCCGCCGCGGAGGGAAGGAAGAGGTCGCAGCAGGGGCATGGCGACGCGGTCGAAGAGGGGCTCCTCGCCGGGCGAAGGGCGACCCGGCGACCCCGTACCGGCGCAGCAGAAAGGCCCGCGAGTCGGAACTCACGGGCCTTTCGACGGTGCGGTCCTGACGGGATTTGAACCCGCGGCCTCCACCTTGACAGGGTGGCGAGCACTCCAAGCTGCTCCACAGGACCTCGCGAGATGGAACTCTACAGCAGGTCAGGGGCTCGGAGCGAACTCACCCTGAGCGACGGGTCGCTCACCCACCGCGCGGGCCGGAGCCTCAGGGCGCGGCGGCGTCCACCGCTTTCACGATCCGTTTGTCGGAGACGGGGTACGCGGTGCCCAGCGCGTGGGCGAAGTAGCTGACCCGCAGCTCTTCGATCATCCATCGGATGTCCCGCGCGGCCTGCGGCACCGGCCGTCCGGGCGGGAACTGTTCGAGTAGCCACAGGTACTCGTCCCGCATCTCGTGCACCTTGGCCATCCGCGTCCGGTCCCGCTCCACGTTGTGCGGGAGCTGCTGGAGGCGCCGGTCCGCGGCGACGAGGTAGCGCATCAGGTCCGGCAGCCGTCCGGCGCCGTGCTCGGTCACGAACCCCGGCTTGATGAGCTCTGCGAGCTGCTGCCGTACGTCGGCGACGGAGTCGGCCAGCACCGGGCTGGTGGTCGCCCGCAGCCGGCCCTCGCACGAGTGCCAGGCGGCCAGAACCTCCCGCACTTGGCGCACCGTCCGCAGCGTGGCCTCCACCAGGTCGGCCCGTACGGCGTCGAACAGCTTGCGGAAGGCCTCCTCCTCCCAGACGGGCCCGCCACGGGCGGCCACCAGTTGGTCGACCGTCGCTGCGACGCAGTCCTCGAAGAGGGCCTGCACGCTGCCGTGCGGCGACCGTGCGAGGGCCAGCTTCTGCTGGTTGTCCAACTTCGACTGGGCGAACTTCGCGGGGTCGGAGGGGACGTTGAGCAGGAGGAGGCGCCGGGTACCGCGCCACATGGCGGCTCGCTGCTCCACCTCGGTGTCGTACAGCCGCACGGCCACCGAGTCGCCCTCGTCCACCAGCGCCGGGTAGGCCTTCACCGGCTGGCCGGCACGCCGGGTCTCGAAGGTGCGGGGCAGCGAGCCGATCGTCCAGCTGGTCAGCCCCGTGCGCTGAAGGGAGGGCGGGGGACCGCCGGCCGTCTCCCGCGGCGGCGTACCCTCCGAGGCCGCCTTGCGGGCCTTGTCGCGGGACGCCCGCGCCGACGAGTCGAACGCCTTGGAGATCGCCGTGCGGGTCTGCGACTTGAGCTGGAGCTGGAGCGCTTCGATGTCCTTGCTCTCGGCGAGCTTGCGACGCCGCTCGTCGGTCACCCGGAAGGTGATCTTCAAATGGTCCGGGACCTTCGCCCAGTCGAAGTCCTGGGCCGCCACCGGGACTCCGACCATCCGCTTCAGCTCCCGCGCCAGCGTGTACGTCAACGGCTCGGGCCGCGCCTGGGGCTGCTGCGGCCGCGTACGGCGCAGAAACTCCTTGGCGTGGTTCGGCGCGGGGACGTAGTGCCGGCGGATCGCCTTGGGCAGGGACCGGATCAGCTCGGTGACCAGGTCCTCGCGCAGACCCGGGATCTGCCAGTCGAAGCCCTCGGCGGTCACCTGGTTGAGCACCTGGAGCGGGACGTGCACGGTGACGCCGTCCGCGTCCGTACCGGGCTCGAACTGATAGGTCACCGGCAGCGCGAGGCCGCCCTGCCGCCACACGTCGGGATAGTCCGTGGCGGAGATCTCCTCGGCCCGGTCGCTGATGAGCATCGACTTCTCGAAGTTCAGCAGGTCGGGCTCTTCGCGACGCTTCTTCTTCCACCAGGAGTCGAAATGCGCCCCGGAGACGACATGTTCGGGCACCCGCTGGTCGTAGAAGTCGTACAGCGTCTCGTCGTCGACCAGGATGTCGCGGCGCCGGGCGCGGTGCTCCAGCTCCTCGACCTCGTCCAGCAGCTTGCGGTTGTCCCGGAAGAACTGGTGGTGGGTGCGCCAGTCACCCTCCACCAGCGCGTTGCGGATGAACAGATCGCGGGAGGTCTCCGGATCGATCCGGCCGTAGTTGACCTTCCGCTGGGCGACGATCGGCACGCCGTAGAGCGTCACCCGCTCGTACGCCACCACCGCCGCCTGCTTCTGCTCCCAGTGCGGTTCGCTGTACGTCCGCTTGACCAGGTGCTGCGCCAGCGGCTCGATCCACTCCGGCTCGATCTTCGCGTTGACCCGCGCCCACAGCCGGGAGGTCTCCACCAGCTCCGCCGACATCACCCAGCGCGGCGGCTTCTTGAACAGCGCCGAGCCCGGGAAGATCGCGAACTTGGCGCTGCGCGCGCCCAGATACTCGTTCTTCTCGGTGTCCTTGAGCCCCACGTGCGACAGCAGCCCCGCCAGCAGCGACTGGTGAACGGCGTCGGGGGCCGCCTCCTGGCCGTCCTGGTCGCCGTGCCGGTCACCCAGCTGGATCTTCATCGTCCTGGCGACCTGGCGCAGCTGGCTGTAGATGTCCTGCCACTCGCGTATCCGCAGATAGTTGAGGAACTCCGCCTTGCACATCCGGCGGAAGGCGGACGACGACAACTCGCGCTGCTGCTCGCGTACGTAGCGCCACAGGTTGAGGAACGCCAGGAAGTCGCTGCTCTCCTCCTTGAAGCGGGCGTGGTGCTGATCGGCCTGCTGCTGCTTGTCCGACGGACGCTCACGCGGGTCCTGGATGGAGAGCGCGGCCGCGATCACCATCACCTCGTGCACACAGCCGTTCCGGTCCGCCTCCAGCACCATCCGCGCCAGCCGCGGGTCGACGGGCAGCTGGGCGAGACGGCGGCCCAGCTGGGTCAGCTTCCGCGTCTTGCTCTCCAGCGCGCCGAGCTCCTCCAGCAGCTGTACGCCTGCCTTGATGCTGCGGTGGTCCGGCGGGTCGATGAACGGGAACTTCTCGATGTCCCCCAGACCGGCGGCCGTCATCTGCAGGATGACGGAGGCCAGGTTCGTGCGCAGGATCTCCGGATCGGTGAACTCGGGCCGGGCGAGGAAGTCCTCCTCCGAGTACAGCCGGATGCAGATGCCGTCCGAGGTTCGGCCCGAGCGGCCCTTGCGCTGGTTGGCGCTCGCCTGGCTGATCCGCTCGATCGGCAGCCGCTGCACCTTGGTGCGGTGGCTGTAGCGCGAGATACGGGCCGTACCCGGATCGATGACGTATTTGATGCCCGGGACGGTCAGCGACGTCTCCGCCACATTGGTGGCCAGCACGATGCGGCGGCCCGTGTGGGGCTGGAAGACCCGGTGCTGCTCGGCGTTGGACAGCCGCGCGTAGAGGGGGAGTACTTCGACGGGGCCGCCGGGGCCGCCGGGGCGTGGCCCTTTGCCCTCGCGGGTGAACTTCTTCTCCAACGCGTCCGCCGTGTCCCTGATCTCCCGCTCCCCGGAGAGGAACACCAGAACGTCGCCCGGCCCCTCGGCCTGCAGCTCGTCCACCGCGTCGCAGATGGCGGAGACCTGGTCCCGGTCGGACGCCGCGCTCTCGTCGTCGTCCCCGCTCTCCTCCAGCGGCCGGTAGCGGACCTCCACCGGATACGTCCGTCCGCTGACCTCCACGATCGGCGCGTCCCCGAAGTGCCGGGAGAACCGCTCCGGGTCGATCGTCGCCGAGGTGATGATCACCTTCAGATCGGGGCGCCTGGGCAGCAGCTGCGCGAGATAGCCGAGCAGGAAGTCGATGTTCAGGGACCGCTCGTGCGCCTCGTCGATGATGATCGTGTCGTACTGGCGCAGCTCACGGTCCTGCTGGATCTCCGCCAGCAGGATGCCGTCGGTCATCAGCTTGACCAGCGTGTGGTCCTTCACCTGATCGGTGAAGCGCACCTTCCAGCCGACCACCTCGCCCAGCTGGGAGCCCAGCTCCTCCGCCACCCGCTCGGCGACCGTGCGCGCCGCGATCCGGCGGGGCTGGGTGTGACCGATCACACCCTGGATGCCGCGGCCCAGCTCCATGCAGATCTTCGGGATCTGCGTCGTCTTTCCGGAGCCCGTCTCGCCCGCGACGATCACCACCTGGTGATCGCGGACGGCCCTCAGGATCGCGTCCTTCTTCTGGCTGACGGGCAGCTGCTGGGGATACGTGATCGGCGGAAGCGCTTCGCGGCGGGCGGCCACGCGCAGCTCGGAGGCGTCCATCGCCGCGGAGATCTCCGCGAGGACAGCCGTACGGGCCTCCCCCTTGCGAATCTTCCGCGCCCCCGCGAGACGGCGGGCCAGCCGGTGCTGGTCGCCGAGCATGAGGTGCGGGATGCGCTCTGTCAGCTCCTGGGGGGAGGGGGCGGGGGTCTGGGTGGAAGTCGACATACCACGCCAAGGATCGCACCCGCGGGGAGCCAGTGGCGAACGGTTTGCAACCGGGGGCGCGGCTTCCGCGTCGCTGTACGCAACGAAACCGGGCGGGGGACACGGGGGGACAGGGCGTGGGAGGCAGTGCGACGGCGCGCCGCAGACGGTGGGTGCAGGGCGCGGTGCTCGCCTGCGTACTGGCGCTGCTGCCGGCCACGTGGTTGCGGCTGTCGACCGACAGCCGGGTCCGCGAGGACGTCGCCTCGGCCCCCGAGGCCCCGACGGCCCTGGTGTTCGGCGCGGGCCTGTGGAACGGAGAGCCCTCCCCCTATCTGGCCCACCGCCTCGATGCCGCGGCGCGGCTCTACCGCGCCGGGAAGGTCCGGGTGGTGCTGGTCTCGGGCGACAACAGCCGGCGCGACTACGACGAGCCCGGCGCCATGCGCGCCTACCTCACCGAGCGCGGCGTACCGCCCTCCCGCGTCGTCGCCGACCACGCGGGCTTCGACACCTGGGACTCGTGCACCCGCGCGGCCCGCGTCTTCGGAGTGCGCCGGGCGCTGCTGGTGAGCCAGGACTACCACGTGCGCCGCGCGCTCGCGCTGTGCCGGGCGGCGGGTATCGACTCGTACGGCATCCCGGTGCGCGAGCCACGGGACGCCACCTGGTACGCGGGCGGGCTGCGTGAGCTGCCGGGCGCGGTGAAGGCGGCCTACGACGCCGCGTTCACCCCCGACCCGCGTTTCCTCGGCCCCCGCGAACCCGGCGTCCGGCGCGCCCTGGCGGAGTGAGGGAAGCACCGCCGCCACCACAACCACCGCCACCAGTTGTTCAAACCGCGAGAAAGCGACACCAGCAATGACATCAACGGGGACCAGCACCGACGGCTCGGGCGGGTTCGAGCGCTCCGCCGAGGAGCGCACGTACCGCGCCGCCGCCGAGGAGGGGGACGCGGCGGACAAGCGGGTGTACGGCGAGTACCTCGTCGGCCGAGGACGCGTCGACGACGCCGTTCGCTGGTTGGAGGAGGCGGCCGAGGGCGGTGACGCGCAGGCCGCACGGCTGCGTGCCGTCACCGCGAAGGACCGGGGCCAGTTCACGGTGGCCGCACACTGGTACCGGACGGCGGCCGAGCGGGACGGCGACTGCTCGTTCGGGCTCGCCGAGCTGCTGCTGGAGCGGCTGGACGACCCGGAGGGCGCCGCCGAGTGGTACGCGAAGGGCGCCGGACTCGGCAGCGTCGAGTGCCGCACCAACGGCGCGCTGCTCATGCTGCGCCAGGGCCGTACCAGCGAGGCCAGGGCGCAGCTGGAGCAGGCGGCGCTCCACGACCACATCGCCGAACAGATCGAGGACCGGCTGGTCGAGCTGGCCGACCGGATCGAGCACTACCGGGACCGGATCACCGAGCTCGCCGCACTGTGCGCGCTGCCGCCCGAGGAGCGCCCGGCAGACCTCGACGAGCAGGTCGACGAGTTCCTGGAGGACGGTGACGAGAGGTACGAGCCCTTCGGTGAACTGCACAAGGAACCGGAGTGGTTCACTTCCTACCCGTCCTTCCTCCCCGATGTGGAGAAGGCGTACGAGGAGGCGCAGGCGCTCGGCGATCCGCGCACCGACCGCTGTCACGGGCTCCTGTACTACAACCTCGACCGGTACCAGGACGCGTGCCGGGTGCTGGAGGACGGGTTGCGCAGGCACCCGGACTCCCGGACGCTGGCCCGCACCCTCAGCGCCGTACACCTGCAGTACGGCGAGCTGGAGAAGTACGAGGCCTCGCTGCTGCCCGGGGCCGAGGCCGGCGACCGCCTCCAGCAGCGGCGGCTCGGCGACCACTACCGCGACCAGTGGCGACTGGCCGAGGCCCGCCGCTGGCTGGAGGCCGCCGAGGCCGGCACCGAGGGCGACGACCACGACGACGATTCCGTCGCCGCCTCCCTCGCCGAGCTCGCCGAGGCCGAGCAGGCCACCGCCCCGGCGCTCGACGCCCAGACGGAGTCCCGGTTGCCCGCGCTCCGCGCCGCCGCCGCGGCCGGTGACCCGGCCGCCGACCTCGAACTCGGCCGCCTGATGCAGACGCTGTGCCGCTACCCCGAGGCCGTACGGCACTACAAGCGCGCTGCCGCCGACCCCGGCACCCCGCACGCCCCGGCCGCCTCGTACGCGCTCGGCCGCATGCTGTACGAGGAGTGCGGCGCCCACGAGAAGGCAGTCGTCCCGCTGTACCTGCCCGCGGCCAAGGAGGGCGACCTGGACGCGATCGAAGGACTGGGCGCGCTGTACGTACGGCTGGACGAGCCGGTCAGGGCGGAACCGTGGCTGCGCAAGGCGGCCCGGTTCGGCCGGCCCGACGCCGCGAGCTGGGTCGGCAACCGGGTCGGTGACGACTACGGCGACATGGAGGAGGCCGTCCGCTGGTGGATGCGCGCCGCGAAGGCCGGGAGGGCCTGGTACGGCTGGCGCGCCGGTATGCAGCTCGTGCGGTGGAAGCGGTACCAGGAGGCGGAGGGGCTGTTGCGGCTCGCGTGGACAGGCCGCGAGAAGAAGGACCCGCTGCACGAGGCCGCGTACTGGCTGGCGCGAGCGCTGCACGGGCAGGGGCGGGCCGCTGAGGCGGTGGAGTGGATGCGTACCGCACGGGACGTCCACCACATAGTCCGGCGCGGCTACAGCGGCTTCATGCTGACCACACTCTTCGACCCGTCGATGGAGCTGGCGAAGCTGCTGGTCGAGGAAGTCGCGACGCCGGAGGCGTACGAGGAGGCCGAGACACTGCTCGCCCCCGTGCTGGAGCGCTCCCCGCAGCACCGCACCGCCCGGCATCTGCTGGCACGCGTCGCCGAGCAGCGTGGCGACCTGGATGCCGCGCGCGACCACCTCGAACAGTCGTACGCCCCCGAGGGGGAGGAGGCCGGGCCGCTGCTGACCGCGCAGCAGGTGACGGAGGCCCTGCGGCGCGTGCTGGGGTGAAGCGAGCCGGTGGCTGTGCCCCGTTAGGGTGGCGGCATGCACGGTGGTGAGCAGGTACGAGGGACCCGGCGGGCCGCCGCCGTCCTCGTGGCGGTGCTGCTCGCGCTGAGCGCCGCCGTGCACCTCGCGGGCGCGTCGTCGGCGCCGTCCGCGCCGTCCGCTTCCACTGCCGCCACCGCGGCTACTGAGGCCACTGTGGCTACTGAGGCCACCGCGGCCTCCGGGGTGCAGCCCACCGCTTCCGCGACCGTGTCCGCCGACGACTCGGGGCCCTCGCGCTGCCACAAGTCGCAGGACGGCGGCGGTGCGCTTCCGGCCGTGCCCGCCTCCGGCCAGCAGCAACTGCTGCCCCTGGCGCTCCCGGTCTGTCTGACGCCGCAGTCGCACAGCGCGATCGGTGCGGCGCACGCCGGACGGCCCCTTCGCGGTCCAGCCCCGATACCTCCTCCCACCCCTGTCGAACTCTCCGTCCTGCGCGTGTAGCGGCGCCCGCCGACGCGGCTTCGCGTCGGCGTCCGGCTGTCGCCTTCCACCTCCGCAGAACAGGAGACGTTCGCATGCCGTCGAACAAGTCCACCGCGCCCTCCTCGTCCCCCTCGTCCCCCTCGTCCCCCTCGTCCCCCTCGTCCTCCTCCCGCCCCCGCCCCCGCAAGGGCGTGGTCATCGGCGCCCTCGTCGCCGTGGCCGCGCTGCTGGCGGGCTGGCTCTCGCAGTACGCCGTCGGCGGCAACTCCGCCGGGGGCGGGAGCGGCGCCGGCTCGGGCAACGCCACCGTCGAGGACCGCTCCGAGGACACCGCCGCCGGCAACCCGGCGCTGCTGAAGCTCGCCCGCCGCACCGCCGACGACCCGTTCGCGCGCGGCGACAAGGACGCGCCTGTCGTGATGATCGAGTACGCCGACTTCGGCTGCTCCTTCTGCGGCAAGTTCGCGCGGGACACCGAGCCGAAGCTGGTGCGCAAGTACGTCGAGAAGGGCCTGCTGCGCATCGAGTGGCGCAACTTCCCGGTCTTCGGCAAGGGCTCGGAGCGCGCCGCGCTCGCCGGGTACGCGGCCGGACAGCAGGGGCGCTTCTGGCAGTTCTACGACGCCGTCTACGCCGACAAGGACCACGAGAAGGGCTCCTTCACCACCGACCGGCTGCACGAACTCGCCGAGCAGGCGGGAGTGAAGGACCTGGACCGCTTCGACCGCGACCGGACGAGCGAAGCCGCCAGGAAGCTGCTGGACAAGGACCGCACCGAGGCCTACGGGCTGGGCGCCGCCGCCACCCCGGCCTTCCTCGTCAACGGGCAGCCGATCGCGGGCGCCCAGCCCGACAAGGTGTTCA
>NZ_JAGPXJ010000189.1:0-3227 GCF_018070605.1 Streptomyces sp. B15 | reverse complement strand
TATCAACATATCTGGCGTTGACTTTTGGCACGCTGTTGAGTTCTCAAGGAACGGACGCTTCCTTCGAAACCATCTCACCGGTTTCTCCGGACGTTTGCCCTTTCGGTGTCTCCGACTCTATCAGATCCGTTTTCCGGCCCGTTTCCGTGCCGTCCTCCGAATCAGATTTCCCCTGTCGGCGGGGCGCCTTCCGGCTGACCGCTACTTTAGGCCCTTTCCCCGCCCGGCTCCAAATTGAGCCGACCCGCAAAAGCAATTCGGCATGCCGAACAGACCCCTGCGAAGGGAGATGGTCTTACGTAGTGGTTTCCGCCGGAGTGGCGGGAGGAGTCGCCAGAAACCGTGACCGGCTGCTGACAACTCGATGAACCTTACGGATCACGTGTCGCGCTGTCAACCGGAGCCGAGCCGAGCACAACTGCGCCCAGCGGGGCGTCAGTCGAGGTCGGTGAGGCGTCCGCCGGCGTCCGGCTGGGCATGTTCGACGCGACGGAGGAGGCGGGTGAGGAGTTCGCCGAGTTGTACGCGCTCCTCGGTGGAGAGGTCCTGGAGGAGGTCCTCCTCGAAGACCGACGCCATACGCATGACCTCGAGCCACTTCTCGCGTCCGGTGTCGGTGAGGCCGATGATGACGCGGACCCGGTTGTCGGGGTCCCGTTCGCGGGTGACCAGATCCTGGGTGAGCATCCGGTCGATGCGGTGGGTCATCGCCGCGGGGGTGAGGCCGAGCCGTTTGGCGATGGTTCCGGGCCACAGTTGGTAGGGACTGCCCGCCATGACGAGCTCCTTGAGGACCTCCCACTCCGGACTGCTGAGGCCGAGCGTTCCCAGCTGGCGCCCGTAGGCCACGCTCATCCGGCGGTCCAGCCTGCTCAGGGCGTTGACCACCTTCTCCACCTGCGGGTCGAGGTCGCGGTACTCCCGCTGGTAGATGGCGATCTGCTCGTCGAGCGTCGGTTGTCGGTCCGGCATGTGTGCAGTATCGCACGGCAACTCATTCGCTCTAAACGCTTGCTCTGTGTACTCTTTAGTGTCGAACTTTAGCTTCGAAGTCTTCGTCCCTGTACTCACGGGACCTCGTATCTGTATCCCTTTCCCCTTCTCGACCTAGGTAGGTGAGTGTGACCACGGCTGTGTCCACGGCGACGGCCGACGCGCTGCGGCGGATCCAGCTCGGCAACGCGCTGGCAGCTTTCGGCAACGGCTTCACGGTGCCGTTCCTCTTCGTGTACGTCGCGCGGGTGCGGGAGCTCGGTGACGGCACCGCGGGTGCGGTGCTCGCCGCGTTCGCCGCCGCCGCGCTGCTCGTGCTGCCCTTCACGGGGCGCGTGATCGACCGGAGCGGGCCGCTGGTGATGGTTGTCGTCGGCGCGGTCTCCGCCGCGCTCGGCGCGCTGGGCTTCGGGCTGTCGTCCAGCGCGCCCGCCGTGCTGGTCGCGTCCGCCGTGATGGGCGCCGGCATCGCCGTACTGCAGCCCGCGCTCGCGACGATGATCGTCTGGTGCTCGTCGCAGGGTTCGCGGTCACGCGCCTTCGCCACCCAGTTCTTCCTCAATAACCTGGGGCTCGGTGTCGGCGGGCTGCTGGGCGGGATGCTCGTCGACGAGCACGACCCGGCGAGCTTCACCCTGCTGTTCGTCATCGAGGCGACGATGTTCCTCGTGCTGCTCGCCGTACTGATGACGGTGCGGGTGGCGCGTCCGGTGGCGACGGTCGACAACGAGGGCACCGGGACGGAGGGCGCTGCGCGTGGCTCCGGGTGGGGCGTGCTGCTGCGGGACCGGCCGATGGTGCTGCTGTGCGTCCTGGGCTTCGTGATCTTCTTCGCCTGCTACGGGCAGTTCGAGTCGGGGCTGTCTGCCTACGCCGTGGAGGTCACCCGGATCTCGACCTCCACTCTGGGGATCGCGCTCGCCGCCAACACGGCGATGATCGTGCTGGCCCAGTTCGTGGTGCTGCGACTCGTCGAGCGCCGGCGCCGCAGCCGGGTCGTCGCCCTGGTGGGCCTGATCTGGACCGTCGCATGGGTGGCCGCAGGGGCTTCCGGGCTCGTGCACGGAGCGCAGGCAGTGGCCACCGCGCTGCTCATCGGTACGTACGCGCTGTTCGGCGTCGGCGAGACGATGCTGTCGCCGACGGTGGCGCCCCTGGTCGCCGACCTGGCCCCGGCCCGACTGGTGGGCCAGTACAACTCCGCTTTCGCGCTGGTGAAGCAGCTGGCACTGGCCGTGGGGCCCGCTGTGGGCGGTGCGCTCGCCGCGACCGGTGCCTGGTCGGCGTACATCGTGCTGCTGGTGGTGTGCTGCCTGGGCGTTTCCGGGCTGGCGCTGCTGCTCGGTCGGCGGCTGTCCGAGCGCGAGGACCGGCCCGGGTCGGTCATCGTGGCCCGTGGAGAGGCGCCCCGCCCGGTCGAGGGACAGCGGATCGAGGGGCAGCGAGTCGAGACACCGCACGTCGCAGAAATGGGCATCGCGGAGCAGCGCACAGCGGAGCAGCGCGTCGACGCGGTGCGGTAGCGCGCTTCGGTAGCGCGGGAAGCGCTCGCAGTACGTCCCCCTGCCGGGCAGCAGCCGGAAAGCCGGCTACCTGCCCGGCAGGGCGAACTCGCACCAGACAGACTTGCCGCCGCCCTGGGTGCGGCGGCTCCCCCACGCCGAGGCGATCGTGGCGATGATCGAGATACCGCGTCCCGCTTCGTCTGCTGGTTCGGCCCGGCAGCGGCGGGGCAGGTGTTCGTCGCCGTCGGTCACCTCGATGATCAGACGCCGGTCGGTACGGCGCAGCAGCAGCCGCATGGGCGGGGTGCCGTGCTGGAGGGAGTTGGCGACCAGTTCGCTGGCGGCCAGCACCCCCAGGTCGCGGAGTTCGGTGGGGAAGCGCCAGGAGGCCAGGACGCCCGAGGCGAATGCACGGGCGCGCGGGGCCGCTTCAGTGCCGCCGAGCAGGTCGAGCGCCGCGTTGTGGAACAGCTCGGCGTCGGGACCCGTGCGCACCGGGTGCTGGAAGACGAGGAGTGCGACGTCGTCGTCGTGGTCCTCGCTGATGCCCAGGGCGCGCAGCAGCCGGTCGCAGATGATGTCCGGGGAGCCGGTGGCGCCGGCGAAGGCGCCTTCCAGCGCTGCCACGCCCTCGTCGATGTCGGCGTCCCGGCGTTCGATCAGACCGTCGGTGTAGAGGACGGCGGTGGAGCCCTCGGGATCCTCAAGGCGCGCGGGACCGTCAGGCCT
>NZ_JAGPXJ010000188.1:0-3400 GCF_018070605.1 Streptomyces sp. B15 | reverse complement strand
CTCATGGGGGGGCGGGGAGATTACAGGTTGCCGCGTAGGGCCTGTTCGCGTTCGATGGCTTCGAAAAGGGCTTTGAAGTTGCCCTTGCCGAACCCCATCGACCCGTGCCGCTCGATGAGTTCGAAGAAGACGGTCGGCCGGTCCTGCACCGGCTTGGTGAAGATCTGCAGCAGATAGCCGTCCTCGTCGCGGTCGACGAGGATCTTCAGCTCGCGCAGGGTCTCCACGGGCACGCGGGTCTCGCCCGCCCACTCCCCCAGTGTGTCGTAGTAGGTGTCGGGGGTGTCCAGGAACCGGACGCCGGCGGCGCGCATGCTCCGCACCGTGGAGACGATGTCGTTGGTGGCCAGTGCGATGTGCTGGACGCCTGCGCCGCCGTAGAACTCCAGGTACTCGTCGATCTGGGACTTCTTCTGCGCGACGGCGGGTTCGTTGATGGGGAACTTGACCTTGAGTGTGCCGTCGGCGACGACCTTCGACATCAGGGCGGAGTATTCGGTGGCGATGTCGTCGCCGACGAACTCCTTCATGTTGGTGAAGCCCATGACCTTGTTGTAGAAGGCGACCCATTCGTTCATGCGGCCGAGTTCGACGTTGCCGACGCAGTGGTCGACGGCCTGGAAGAAGCGCCGTTCGGGGGGTTCGACGATCGGGTCCATGGCGACGTAGCCGGGCAGGTAGGGGCCGTCGTAGCCGGAGCGCTCGACGAGGGTGTGGCGGGTCTCGCCGTAGGTGGCGATGGCGGCGCGCACGATCGTGCCGTGCTCGTCCTTGGTCTCGTAGGGCTCCTCGAGGCCGCGTGCGCCGTGTTCGACGGCGTAGGCGTAGGCCGCGCGGGCGTCCGGGACCTCGATGGCCAGGTCGATGACGCCGTCTCCGTGGGAGGCGACGTGGTCGGCCAGGAAGCGGCCCCAGTCGGTGGTGGGGCGGATGACGGAGGTGAACACGAATCGGGCGGAGCCGGATTCCAGTACGTAGCTGGCCGTCTCGCGGCTGCCGTTCTCCGGGCCGGCGTAGGCCACGGCCCGCATTCCGAAGGCCGTGGAGTAGTAGTGGGCTGCCTGCTTCGCGTTGCCGACGGCGAAGACGACCGCGTCCATCCCCTTGACCGGGAAGGGGTCTGCCTGCCGTGCGGTCTGCGGGGTTGCCGCGTGGACGTTCGTTTCGGATGCAGCAGTCATGGCGGCAGCGTCTCGCCGGTCCACAAGGTGCGCAATAGTTTGCGTTTTCACTGGGCAGTTTGTTCAGTGGAACACGGGAGGCAGCGGACGATGTGTGCAATCTGTGCAGCTGCTGCTCGCCCTACGCCTTCACTCACGGAGAGGCAAGTCATGGGCATTGACCGGCTGGACGGACGGCTGCTCGAACTGCTCGCCGAGGAGCCGCGGATCGGGGTGCTGGAGCTGTCCCGGCGGCTGGGAGTCGCCCGCGGGACAGCGCAGGCGCGGCTGGACCGGCTCACCTCCGGCGGGGTCATCCGGGGCTTCGGCCCGCAGGTGGACCCGGCGGCGCTCGGCTACCCGGTGACCGCGTTCGCGACGCTGGAGATCAAGCAGGGCCAGGGCCCGGACGTACGGGCTCATCTGACGACGGTGCCCGAGGTGCTGGAGCTGCATACGACGACGGGGAGCGGCGACATGCTCTGCCGGCTGGTGGCCCGCTCGAACGCGGATCTCCAGCGGGTGATCGACCGGGTGGTCGGCATGGAGGGCATCGTCCGCGCCTCCACGGCCATCGTCATGGAGAACCCGGTGCCGCTGCGCATCGTGCCGCTGGTGCGACAGGCCGCGCAGGACAGCGGGGCCGCCGGGTGAGCGGGGGGGACGGAATCGCCCCCGGTTCAGCAGCTGGGGACCTTGCCGTCCGTGCGGATCTCCTTCAGCGCGTCCAGTGCGCCCTGGAGCGAGCCGACCGGCACCAGCCGCAGCCCGGAGGGGAGTTGCGCCTGCGCCTCGCCGCACTGCGCCTTGGGCAGGAGGAAGTAGGTGGCGCCGTCGCGCCGGGCCGCCTGTGTCTTGAGCGGGACGCCGCCGACGGCCCCCACCTTGCCGTTCGCGTCGATGGTGCCGGTCCCGGCGACGGTGCGGCCGCCGGTCAGCCCGTGTCCGGCGCCGTCCCCGTCGAGCTTGTCGACGATGCCGAGTGCGAAGAACAGCCCGGCACTCGGGCCGCCGACGTCCCCCAGACGCAGCCGTACCCGCACCTTCTCCGGCGAGCGGTGCAGCTGGCGCAGGGCCGCGGTGACGGCCTTGTGCTGGGAGTCCTCCATCTCCTCGGAGATGCGCTCCTCGGCGTCCTCGGTGTCCCCGCCGCCCGGGTAGACGGCCTCGCGCGGCATCGCGGCCCGGTCCTCACGGAACCAGGCGCGCACCACGTCGGGCAGCCGCACGGTGGCTTCCGGGCGGGTCGCGGCGATGGTGACGGTCAGCAGTCGCCCCTTGTCCGCGCCCTGCATCTTGGCGCCCTCGATCGCGATGACGGGCTTGCCGTCGGTCCGGCCGAGCACATTGGCGGTCTCACCGGGCTGGGCGAGCGAGTACGGCAGCGGGGCGAGCAGCGCCACGACGAACAGCAGGACGACGGGCAGCGCGCAGAGCGCGAGCGTGCGGCGGCGGGTACGGCGCGGGCCGTCGGTTCCCGGGGCGCGGGTGCTGGATGCGGACACCCCCGCAATCTATCGAGCGGTCCACGCGGCCGTACGGACACCCCGTCCCGCCGGGGCCCGTACGGCCGCGTACCGCGGTGCGGTCGGTCACCGCAGCGCGTCGGCGACCTCGTTGGCGGCGCGGACCACGCGGTGGCCGACCTGTTCGGGCACCGTCTCGGACAGCATCACCACGCCCACGCTGCCCTCGATCCCGCTCACGCCGAGCACCGGCGCGGCGGCGCCGCTGGCACCCGCCTCCAGTTCGCCGTGGGTGAGGACGAATCCCGCCCCGCGTTCGCTGTCGGGTCTGCGACCGGCGAGTATCGCCCGGCCCGCGGCCCCCCGGTCGAGGGGATGGCGGAAGCCCGTACGGTAGGCGACGTGGTAGTCCGTCCAGCTCGGTTCGACCACCGCCACGGCCAGCGCCTCGGTGCCGTCGACGAGGGTGAGGTGCGCGGTGGCGCCCACGTCCTCGGCCAGCGAGCGCAGCGCGGGCAGCGCCGCCTCCCGTACCAGGGGGTGGACCTGGCGTCCCAGGCGCAGCACACCGAGCCCGACCCGGGCGCGTCCGCCGAGGTCGCGGCGGACGAGGGCGTGCTGCTCCAGAGTGGCCAGCAACCGGTAGACCACGGTCCGGTTGACGCCGAGCTTGTTGGACAGCTCGGTGACGGTGAGGCCGTGGTCGGTGTCGGCCAGTAATTTGAGGACTCGCAGCCCTCGGTCGAGCGTCTGAGAGGTCTCCGCGGTCACGAC